>NZ_BRCD01000012.1:0-106813 GCF_023707945.1 Sporosarcina sp. NCCP-2331 | reverse complement strand
GCCCTGATTGTTTAATAAGCCGTCCTCTTATAATCTATTTTAGCATAAAATACTTTGTTCTCTTCGACGTTTTCAATTGATTCAAAATTGCTTTCAAGGAATCCATTCCACCCACCAATTAACAAGCATATTAACAACGTAATTAGCAGTGGCACATAAATTTATGTGCTGTTGTTAATTCGTCTGCCGATTCTAACACGGTTTACTATCGATAATCGTCTAAATATTGATATAACAACAAAAATGGGGACACCAATTCATAAGCGAATTGCGTCCCCAATTGCTATGTTTTTTAACGTTTTCTCCCTGTGTGCCGGCAGTCTTAAAATATTGCCACACCGGGTTTTTCAGTGATGAGTTCTTTAATGCGGTTCTGCTCGTCCATGATCAGAACGTTCGGCTGGTGTGTGCGTGCTTCTTCGTCGGACAAGTAGACATAATTCAAAATGATGACAATATCTCCTGGTTGTACCAGGCGGGCTGCTGCGCCGTTTACACAGATGACGCCGCTCCCTCTTTCACCTTCAATAATATAGGTTTCAAAGCGTGCTCCGTTGTTATTATTGACGATCTGTACCTTTTCATTTGGTAGCATGCCTGCAGCATCCAACAGATCGCGGTCAATTGTAATACTGCCTACATAGTTCAGATTGGCTTCTGTTACAGTCGCGCGGTGGATTTTCCCATTCATCATCATTCTAATCATTTTCTCTCATCCTTTATTGTTGACATAATAATATTATCGATTAACCTTGTGGAAGAAAATTTAACGGCAGCTGCGATAATTACCTCATCTGCATCGCTGAAGTCTTCATCCAGAGAAGGATAGGCTAATGCTTTGACGTAATCAATCGTACCTGAAGTATGATTCTCAATTGCTGAACTGACGATTTTCTCAATTTCACTAAGCGGCACACCTTCATAATAACTTTTCTTGCCGCTTGCCAACGCACGGTTAATCGCACTTGCTTCTTTTCGTTCCCGCTCTGTCAGACGGACGTTGCGCGAGCTTTTCGCCAAGCCGTCTTCTTCACGCACTGTTTCGACACGGTTAATCGCTGTTCGCAAATTAAAGTCCCGTACAAATGTCTCAATTATCGCCAATTGCTGTGCATCTTTCATTCCGAAGTAGGACTCATCAGGATCGACGATATTGAACAGTTTCAGCAAAACTTTCAGAACTCCGTCGAAATGTCCCGGTCTGCTCGCGCCGCAGAGCTGTTCAGCCTGCGTTCCCGGTAAAATCCGTATCGAGCTGTCATGCGGATACATTTCTTCAACGGACGGAATGAATAAATAATCCACCCCTGCTGCCGCCGCCAATTCCGCATCGCGCTGCTCATCACGCGGATAGGCCTCATAGTCCTCCCCGGGTCCGAATTGTGCAGGATTGACGAAAATACTCATGACAACTACATCATGCTCTCTTCTTGCCTGGCCGGCCAGCGCAAGATGTCCTTCATGAAGGAAACCCATTGTCGGCACGAAACCGACTGTCCTGCCCTCACGCTGCCGCGGGTTTAAGATATTCTGCAGCTCCGCTACCGAGCGTACGATTTGCATAGTCGCATTTGCATTCATAGTTTCTTTCCTCCGTACAGGGCATCCAGCTCTTCTTCTTTCATTGTGAAGCGATGGCTTTCTGAAGGGAAAGAACCGTTTTTCACTGCCAGATTATAGAGTTTGATTGCTCCTTCAATATCTTTGCCAATATCTGCATAGCTTTCTACAAATTTCGGCAGATTATGATTGCCGTAGCGCACCATATCGTGAAAAACAAGAACCTGACCGTCTGTTTCTGCGCCCGCACCGATACCGATCAGCGGAATCGATACAGCAGCTGCCACTTCTTTCGCCAATTGGAACGGAATACATTCAACGACAATCATGAATGCCCCTGCCGCTTCACAAGCCTTGGCATCATCAATTAACTGCTGTGCAGCTGCAGCTGTTTTCCCTTGCACTTTATAGCCGCCCGTTACGCCCGCTGACTGAGGAAGCAGTCCCAGATGTGCACAGACTGGAATTCCTGCTGTTGTCAGCAGACGAATCTTGTCGATCACTTCGCCGCTGCCTTCCACTTTCACTGCATTCGCAGAAGTTTCCTGGAATAGACGCAGCGCCTGCTGAAGCGTTTGGTCCGCCGAACCGTGATACGTCCCAAAAGGCATATCCACGATGACAAACGTATCTTTTGCCCCTCGGCGTACTGCTTTTCCGTGGTGAATCATTTCGTCAAGTGTCACGAGTGCTGTCGAATCATATCCTAATACGACCATTCCCAATGAATCACCGACCAGCAGGACATCTACGCCTGCCTGCTCTGCAATTTGTGCTGTCGGAAAATCATATGCCGTCAGCATGCTGATTTTTTCCCCGGCTGCTTTCATTTTTGAAAAATCTGTTGTAGTTTTCACTGTTCATCTTCTCCTTTTGGAATGATTTCAGCGGGTATTCTTGTCCATTATCACAAAAATAAAACCCTGCTGATCCATAATTGGACAGAAGGGTTGTGTAAGCATTAGTCAATGCATCCTCCGTCCCTGTCTTTTCAGATCAAGGCAGATCTAGTTGCTATTTCAATTCATATACAGGTGCAGCTCTTCATCGATACCGCCCTTCGATGTATACTATATCAAAACAGTAAGATTCTGTATAGTTTTAATTCTTAATTTCTATGTCAGCAGAATAAATTCCCCGCACCGTTCCGTCATCGAGCTTCAATTCCAGCATACCCTCTGATGAAATACCAAGCGCAGTTCCTTCAACCGTTTCATTGACCATACGGGCAGTAATTCGCTTACCTGTGATCGTTGCGTAACTTTCCCACAATAATTTTATGGGCGCAAAGCCTTTTTCTACATAGAGTGTTGTGTAGTGCTCCAGATATTGCAGTATTTTTGCCACCAATTCCGCCCGGTCTATATGTATGCCTGTTTCAATTTTCAATGAAGTGGCAATCGCCTGCAGCTCATCCGGGAAATCTTCTGGCTCCTGATTGGCGTTCAATCCTATTCCGAGGATAATCGCTTTTACACGGTCGGGATCTGCCTGCAGCTCCGTCAAAATACCGGTCACTTTCTTGCCGTTAAGTAAAATATCGTTAGGCCATTTAATGACAGGCTGAATTTCCGCCACATCTTCTATCGCCCGGACGATTGCAACTGCTGCAACAAGAGTCAGCTGGGGTGCTTGCTGCGGCGCCAGTTTGGGACGAATGATCAGACTCATCCAGATACCGCGCCCGGCGTTTGAAGCCCAGGGCCGCGCGAGGCGTCCTTTTCCGGCCGTTTGTTCTTCAGAAATAATCAGCGTGCCGTCCACTGCTCCGCCCTGTGCTTTCTCATGTGCTATCGTCTGAGTTGTCGGGCATGTGGAGAAATGTTGGATATGACGTCCATAGCGCTCCGTCTGCAGATATGTACTGATGTTCGCGGCATTCACCAAATCCGGTGCCTGAATTAAAAAATAGCCCTTTTTACGCATCGAACCGATTTCATAGCCCTCTTCTTCTAACTCTTTAATATATTTCCATATTGCCGTGCGAGACAGCCCAAATTCATCGGCTATGTCCTGGCCTGATACCGGCTCGCCTTGAGCAGCAAATAATCTTTTCAATAACTCATTCTTTACGGGAGATTTCATAGACAAACCATTCCTTTATCGCCTGCGCGTCATTTTCAATCAGTCTGCATACAACCGCTTCTTCAATGATTCGTATCCACTCACTCGTCCATTTTCCGCCGCGTCTGCCTGACCACTCCAATAAATCTGTCCCAGTAAATGCCAGTTCAGACCGCTGCTGGATCGGTAATTGCTGCTTTCGTGCAGCTAATTCTTCCACTGGCTCCACTTTTTCATTGGGATATCGCGATAAATGGATCATTTCGGTGATTTCCAATACATCGAGCGGAAAATCATACAGGTCGAGCTCTTCGAATAAATGTTTTTTTCGTTTTGCCGAAGCTTCCTCAAACTGTTTCAAAAAACGTTTGTCTTCATTGGAAAGCTTAAACTGTCGGGTAAGCTCTGAAGCATTACTTTCACTCAGCGCAAGTATTGCAGCCCAGCCGTGACGGACACTTCGGAAAGGAGCATACTCGTCCAGTCTTTCGAATGAAGAAAACAGCTCTGGAAACAGTTCCGGAAGTTTTATTTCTCTGCTGAATTGGAATGCAGCAGACGGATTCCGGCCTGTTAACAGCTTATCCATTTCCGTTTTAATCCGCTCTCTGGCGATGTGACGCAATTCATATGCCATTTTCTTCATCGCATCCAGTGTTTCCTGCTCAATCCGGAAATCGAGTACGGAAGTAAAACGCAGCGCACGAAAAATCCGCAAAGCATCTTCACTGAAACGTTCGGCAGGATTTCCAACACAGCGAATGAACCGGTCTTCCAAATCTTGCAGTCCGCCGAAAAGGTCGATCAATTCACCATCCAGTGTCATCGCCAGTGCATTAATCGTAAAATCACGCCGCTGCAGATCTTCTTTCAGCGAAGTGACATAGAAGACTCCCTCTGGCCGCCGGTGATCACTGTACGTGCCTTCTGTCCTGAATGTTGTGACCTCGATCGGTTCGCCTTCCAATATGACTAACACCGTTCCATGTGCGATGCCGATATCAACTGTATGGCCGAATACCTCTTTTACTTGTTCGGGCAAGGCTGACGTTGCGATATCGATATCGGCAGGTTCTTTGCCCAGTGCAAAGTCACGTACAGCACCGCCAACAAATACTGCTTCGTAACCAGCAGCCGCCAATTGCCTGACGACACTCCGGCTCGCTGCCGATCCAAAAGAAGTTTTCATTTTATCTCCGCCACTTCTTCATATAATGCTTCGTACTGTGACACAATATGTTCCGAACTGAATTGTTCCTGCACAGTTTGGACAGCATGCTGTTTCATTTGTCTGCGCAGCTCCTCATCCGTCAGTAAACGGGTTACTCTCTCCGCAACCGCCTGTACATCACCCAGCTCAACAAGATAGCCATTATGTCCGTCCTCCACAACTTCCGGGATGCCGCCAATCGCAGTGGCAACAGCCGGCACACCGCACGCAAAGCCTTCAAGAAGCACAAGTCCAAATGCTTCTTTCTCTGAAAGCAAGAGCATGACATCGCTGAGGGATAATAATTCCGGGAGATCATCACGCTTGCCGAGGAACAGTATATCGTCCTGCAGTCCCTTCGTCTTCACATACTTTTCCAAATCAAATTTCTCAGGACCTTCACCGACAAGCAGCAGCTTGACATTATGCTGCTTGCGGATTAGCTCAAAGCTTTTGATGATATCCGGGATTCGTTTGACTTTACGGAAGTTCGAAATATGGATCAGTACGTTTTCGTCAGCCGTAATTCCGAGTTCTTCACGTAGCGATGTCGTTTCATGCGGATAATATTTATCTTCATCAATGAAATTGTAAATGGTTTGGATAGCAGTTTTTGGATGCAGCAGTTCGATCGTTTCATTTTGTAATGAATGTGAAACTGCAGTGACACGATCCGATTTATTAATGCCATAGGATAGAGTATTTTTTAAATTAGGATCATAGCCAAGAATTGTCACATCTGTTCCATGCAGTGTGGTGATAATTCCGATTGTGGATTCCGCCATATCTTTCGCTAAAACCGCAGATATCGCGTGCGGTACTGCGTAATGTACATGCAAAAGATCCAGATCCTCCGATTCGATGATTTGCGCTATGCGGTTAGCCAGTGCAATATCATACGGCGGGTATTTGAAAACAGCATATCCTTCAATTGTCACTTCATGAAAATGAATATTCGGATGCGCATCAAGAAACCGAAATGGTTTGCTGGATGTGATGTAATGCATTTCATGTCCTCTGTCTGCCATTTTCAAGCCCAATTCAGTTGCGACAACACCCGACCCGCCCAATGAAGGATAACAGATGACACCTACTTTTAATTTATGCTGTTGCATATGCTCTACCGCCTCACTGGGATGTTTAATCGATAATCTTTTCCAGTCCGTAAACGAACTGAGTTGTTGAGACTGCTTCACGGATCGCCAGTAAAATTCCCGGCGCAAACGATTTACGATCGAATGAATCGTGGCGGATCTTCAGCAATTCCCCTTCTCCCCCAAGCAATACTTCCTGATGGGCAAGCAATCCGGGCAGGCGTATACTGTGAATTTTCATTCCTTCGACGTCAGCTCCCCGTGCTCCTGCCATCTTTTCCTGTTCCTCCGGGTGTCCCTGAATATGCGCTGCACGGACTTCCCGGATCATTTCAGCTGTTTTTACTGCAGTCCCGGACGGTGCATCCAATTTCCGGTCATGATGCATTTCCAGTATTTCAATATCACCTAAATAGCGGGCCGCCTGCTGTGCAAATTTCATCATCAAGACCGCTCCGATTGAAAAGTTCGGCGCAATAATACAGCTTCTCTGCTGCTCTTTTGATAGTGATTCTAAGTCCGTTAGCATTTCTGCCGTCAATCCGGATGTACCGATGACGACATGCAGACCAAGTGTCAGTGCCTCACTTGCGTTGGCAAAAACTGCGTCAGGATCTGTCACATCAAGCAGGATATCGGGATGATGCGCTGCGTTCAGTGCGGAAAGTGATGTATAGATCGGAACTCCGCCTTCCATATCTGTTACCGTTTCATTATGTAGAAATTCTCCGTCATGTTTATAATCAAGTGCTGCCACTACCTCTATATCAGCAACTTCATTCGCAGCAAGCACCGCCGTTCCGCCCATACGTCCACGGGCGCCTGCTATTGCTAATTTGATTGTCATTACAATTCCTCCTTTTTGGTCCAGCGGTCTGCATCTCTCGTTTTGAATTTATCCATTACGGTACCCAGCGCTTCGGTCAAGTTAATATTCTGTGAGTTGGCAAAACAAATCAGGACGAATAAAAGATCTCCTGTTTCTTCTTCAAGTGTCCGTACTGCTTCGGTAGACTTCTTTTTCTTTATGCCGTAGCGGTCCTGCACTTCGCGGGACAGTTCGCCAAGCTCTTCTGTCAGCCGGGCCATCAGTTCCATTGGCGGAAAATAGCCTTCTTTAAAGCCTGTTATGTATGTATCGACTTCTTGCTGTAATTGTACCATTGTTTTTGTTGTTTCCATGCAGTATCAGCTCCCCTTCCTATCGTATGCATTTCGCTGACTATTGTCAAAATAAAATATTTGGGACATACTGTTATTATTGCTCGAATAAAAGGAGTGTTGTCGTTGTTCAGTGGCATCCGTATACGAAATATATTATTAATTATACTCGGGGCAGCTATTTTCAGTTTTGGATTGGTGAATTTCACGATTCAGCATGAGCTGGCCGAGGGTGGATTTACAGGGATTACGCTTATTTTGCTTTTTGCATTTCAATGGGATCCTGCCTTGATGAACCTGGTGCTGAATATCCCGATGTTCTTTCTAGGTTGGAAGATGCTTGGGAGACGGGCGTTTATTTATACAGTTATCGGAACGGTCGCTGTATCTGTTTTCATTAAGATTTTTATGAAATACCAAGTGGAGATCCATATGGAGGGCGATTTATTCCTAGTCTCTTTATTTGCGGGTGTTTTCATCGGTGTCGGTCTCGGTATTATTTTCAGAAGCGGCGGAACGACAGGCGGTTCAGACATTATTGCAAGACTTGCTCATAAAAAGTACGGCATCACAATGGGAAAAACGATGTTTGCATTTGATGCAGCAGTCATTTTGCTGTCGTGGGCTGTGTACTTGGATTATCGCTCGATGATGTATACACTGGTCGCCCTGTTTGTCGGCGCACGAGTCATTGATTTCGTTCAGGAAGGTGCGTATTCAGCACGCGGGGCATTTATAATCACCAATTATCCTGATGAGCTGGCAGGGATGATCAGCACAGTGATGGACCGGGGTGTGACAGTCTTCAAAGGATATGGACATTTTTCCAAAGCTGACCGTGAAATTCTTTATTGCGTGGTCGGTAAGAACGAAATGATCCGTTTGAAGAATATCATTAATTCAGTCGACCCCGAAGCGTTCGTATCCTTAATGGAAGTCCACGACGTGATGGGCGAAGGCTTTACATTGGACGAGCAAAAGCGTCCGATACAAGATTAAAGGCCGTCCGCTAAGCGGACGGCCTTTAATTCATATAAATTTCTAATAATCAGTCGCGGCTTGTGAAAATTAATAATAAACGCACCAGCTCCAGAACAGCCACTGCAGTAGCAGCAACATATGTCATAGCAGCGGCACTCAATACTTTCTTTGCCAATGGTTCTTCTTCGTTGCGAATGATTCCGTGTGCAACAATTTGATCCATAGCACGTGAAGAAGCATTGAATTCTACAGGCAAAGTAACAACCTGGAATAAAACTCCTACAGCCATCAATACTATTCCGATCCCCAGCAATGAATTCATGCTTGAGAAAATTAAGCCGATCATAATGAAAACCCAAGAAGCGTTTGAAGTCAAGCTGGCAACAGGTGCCAGTCTGTGACGGAAGCGCAGAAAAGCATACGCCTCTTTATCTTGAATCGCATGGCCCACTTCGTGTGCGGCAATTGCGGTCCCTGCAACCGATGCTTCGTGATAGTTACTTGAAGATAATGCAACAATTTTTGTCATTGGATTATAGTGGTCACTAAGGAATCCTTTGCTCTCCACCACTTTCACATCATGTAAACCATTTTGGTCTAAAATAAGACGAGCCACTTGCGCTCCTGTCATACCTGACGTAGAAGCTACTTTCGAGTATTTCTTATATGTGCTTTTCACTTTAAATTGCGCATAGAGCGGAAGCAATATAATAATACCTAAATAGATCAAGAACAAGCCGATCTCTCCCCTTTCTTTCTACTCTAATTTTATAATGTTTACTTGCTTACTGCAACTTTTAACTACAGTCAGTTCTGAAGCGAAGTACGT
Source organism: Sporosarcina sp. NCCP-2331 (assembly GCF_023707945.1). NCBI lineage: Bacteria > Bacillati > Bacillota > Bacilli > Caryophanales > Caryophanaceae > Sporosarcina > Sporosarcina sp. NCCP-2331. The sequence continues at coordinate 97,914 of NZ_BRCD01000012.1, read as the reverse complement.
CTCGAGTTCAGGCTCCAAATAGCAATTCCGATACACGCGATCGACATCCAGAACGTGAAATAGCCGATCTGCGGACTGTACTTCATGAGATCGTGGTAAATTGGCATTTGGCCGAATACATAATCGATCACATCATTATGCAAGGTCCAAATCGCAGCGATGGCGATATGCCAGCCGTTGAATCGATAATTCGGCAAGTACAGTATTCCCTGCAGCGCCATTGCAAAATGAGAGCCGATCAGCATCCAGCCAACCCAGCCGATCGATCCTGTTTCTGCCAGAGTCAGTAAATTCATGACGACTGCCCAGACACCATACTTCACCAGTGTGATCAGTGCGAGCGCTTCCATTAACTTGAAATGACGTTTCATCAGCCAGCCGATAATGGCGAAACAGAAAAACAAGGTAGCGGTCGGGCTGTCCGGCACGAATATCCAAAACTTCGGTTCCGTTATTTCCAGCTGCCACATATACCAGTCATATCCGTAAACCGTGCCAAATATATTAATGAAGAGCAGAAACCACAAAAAAGATTTGTGAGACAAAGTTATCCAGAGCTGCGTGAATAAAATACGCAAAAACAATCCCCCTTACTTTTTAATGTATTTGTATGTATGCCTTTGCGGCAAGCCCTACAGTGCCTGTCGAGACTAAACGGCGCTTTACACTTTAGATACATCCAGTTCCAAGCGCCAGTCTCTCGGGTCACTTCGGTCTCGCCAATAAGGTGCAAAGAACGCACCGTATTGGCAAGCCCTCCAGTGCCTGTCGAGACTAAACGGCACTTTACACTTTAGATACATCCAGCTGCAGATGCCAGCTCCTCGGGTCGTTTCGGCCTGGCCAAAAAGGCAAAGAACGCCTTTGTGGCCAGGCCTCCGACGTACAGGAAGTATTAGTGCCGACGTTGCCGCAGGACGCGGCGAACTTAGTCGGCCAACGCCTGTCGGAGCTAAACGGCATCTTCCGCTTTAGATACATCCAGTTCCAAGCGCCAGTCTCTCGGGTCACTTCGGTCTCGCCAATAAGGTGCAAAGAACGCACCGTATTGGCAAGCCCTCCAGTGCCTGTCGAGACTAAACGGCGCTTTACACTTTAGAATTCTATATAAAAAAAGAGTCAGTTTCCTGACTCTTTTTTCTTACTTAGTATTCAAACCTTCAATGAACTCTGCAAGCACTTGAAGATCTTCATCTGAACCTTCCCATGTACCAGGAGGCATTCCTCCACGGCCTTCATGGGCAATGTTTATAATTTCATCTGCTGTCATACCTGTATTCGTCAATGGCAAGCCCAGTCCGCCTTGGAATGAGTCACCGTGACAGCCAATACAGGAAGAACCTTGGTAGATTTCATACCCCTCAGCCGTTTCATCAAATTCTACTTCATCAACGATTGCACCTTGAACTTTTGCAGCTTCCCAGTCATGGTTAGCAACTGATTCCCAAGTCAGGTAGAAAATCGCCAAGAATGAAAGAATCATGAATCCTGTTGGCAATGGACGTTTAAATGGACGTCTCTCTTTTGTTGTATCCATAAAAGGAACCAACATTAAAGCCATAAATGCCAATCCTGGAATGATGATGGCACCGACCACGTTGAAAGGACCGGATGCGAATTCATATTTCAGTAATTGATACATGAATAGGAAATACCAGTCTGGAACCGGTATATACATAGTATCCGTCGGGTCCGCTTGACGCTCAAGCGGAGACGGGTGTGCAAGTGTGACAATCAGATAACCAATTAAGAAAACGGCTCCAATCATCCACTCTTTCAATAGAAAGTTTGGCCAGAATGCTTCGGTTTTACCCGGATATTCTGAGTAATCCTTTGGTGTATTCGGCATTTTGTTTGAAGCTTTGATGCGCGAATCCCCAACAAATTTCATCCCTTTTCCGCGGTGCATGTTATTCCCTCCTTCTTAAATTTCAGATGACCCTAACCAAAAAATTGGTTCTTATAGTGGTCCGGAAATACCTTGTCTTCTGATCATGATAAAGTGTGCTGCAAGCAACCCAAGCAAAGCAGCCGGTAGGAAAAATACATGAATCGCGAAGAATCTTGTTAACGTCTGCGCACCTAAAATTGTAGAATCACCAGCGAGAAGAATCTTGATCTGTTCTCCGATGAAAGGTACCGACGCGGCAATCTCAATCCCAACTTTTGTTGCAAATAATGCTTTCATATCCCAAGGCAATAGATATCCTGTGAACCCAAGACCTAGCATTACGCCGAAAATCAGCACGCCGACGATCCAGTTCAATTCACGAGGCTTCTTATAAGACCCTGTAAAGAATACACGCAAAGTATGTAGGAACATCATAACAATAACTAACGAAGCTCCCCAGTGGTGCATTCCACGCACAAGTTCACCGAATGCAACATCATTTTGAAGGTAGAAAACTGATTTCCATGCGTTTTCGATATCCGGTGTGTAATACATTGTCAGGAACATACCAGACAAGATTTGAATCACCGTTACGAAGAACGTCAAACCTCCGAAACAATAGATGAATGCAGAAAAATGATGTGCAGGGTTTACGTGCTCAGGTACTTCATGGTCAGCGATGTCTCGCCATATTGGAGTGATGTCTAACCGTTCATCCACCCAATCGTAAATTTTATTTAACACTGCGTTCGTACCCCCTTACCCTTTAGACTAATGTGTTCGGTATTGTTGCACCAAGATAGACAAATCCGTCGACGATTTCCACTTCATACTCATCAAGCGGTCCAAGCGGCGGTGTTCCTGGTATGTTTTGACCATTCTTTTTGTAACGTCCTGCGTGACATGGGCAGAAAAACTCATTTTTATGCTCGTCGCCTTCCCAGTTTACTGTACACCCAAGGTGCTTACAGACTGGAGAAAGTGCGATAACCTTGTCGCCTTCTTTGTAGACCCAAGCTGTGTTTGATTCGTCAGAAGTATACCATGCATCTTGTCGGTCTTTGATTGTATAGTCTACTCGAACCGGAGTTTCTGTCAACTCAGCCTCTTTTTGTGGTGTCGGGATAAAATCCGAACTGCCAGCACTCGCCAATACAGGATCAATTGCAAAGCGAATCATCGGCATCAGCATCGCAGAAGCCATGAACCCACCAGTTCCCATTAGTGTATAGCTCAGGAACGTGCGTCTAGACACTTTATTGCTCATCAGTAATTTCCCTCCTCTTACTCCAAAGTCAGTCCCACGGACATTCTTTTGCTAATTGTAATACTAGGACATATCTATGATATATCAAGATGAAAGTAAATTCAATAATGCTTTTAGTAGGCCTTTAAGTTTGTGAACAAATATTAAGATTTGGTGACAAACGAGAACAGTTCTTCAAACTTTCTCAAATAGAAGGTTCAAATGAGCGATACAGCCTGAAAAGACTTTAGAAAAAGAAGATTTACTTGTCAACCTGCACAAGAATGAATTTTCCTCCAGTCTTTACTGTTGCACTAAAAACTAGTTTTCATTCATTTACTTGCTGTCCATTCCATTTATCCATGAAATGAGTCAGCACTTGTCTCAGCTGGTCTTCCATGATGGTCTGGCGCAGATGGTCGTCCATTGTTTCGAGCGGTATAGAAGGCAGCCAGATGACTTTCTCATCGGTGGAAACGCTTGTCCACTTCGGATCAGTAGTCAGATAGAAAATATGCAGGAAAGAAGATTTCTTCAAATCCTCGGAGAGTGTATCCGCCAGCTGCTGAATATCTGTTGACTGTGTATACGATACAGGAGGCAGGAACATCATCCGTCCTTTGAATTGTTTTTCGATGAATTTAGAAAGATTCATCAGAAATTCTGAGGAGGACGCACTATTTTTCATTGTTTCCGGCTTCGTATCGACTGCAATCAGCGGCACTACTACGGTGTCAATATACTCTTTTTGGCTAATATATGTATCCACATCTTTTGGAATCCAGTTCATATTCATTCCTCCCTCAGTGCTCCATAAAGTTTAGCGCATATTTTACCGCAAGGCAAACCAATGACTTCACCGAATGTGGCGAAGTCATTGGTCACTGGTCCTTATCTTTTTTCATTTCATTCAGAAGTGCCGTCAAGCTGATAAAAAGTTCGCGATCCCCTTTATCCAGCGCTTCATCGATTCGTTTCATCAGCATCTCATTCGTCATCAGCGTCACGCTTTCTTCCAGCAGACGCTCAGCGATTTCCTGATCCTTCCGTTTAGTCAGAAGGTCTTCTGGAAGGTATGGATTCTCTTCTGCAACACTGGCATATTCCGGACACTTATTGCTGTTTTTGAAATTTAGCTGAATGTACATCTTTTCATCCGGATGAAGCCGTAAGTCGTGAAACGATTTTTCAGCATCCGCAGTCATTAAGTTTCCTTTATAAAACCGAAATGGAATACTGTCTACTTCCGTGGTGGAAATAATCATTGCCCTCGGACAATGATGAGCTTCGTCTGTAAAGTGTACATTGGTCAATAAATGCTCATTGCTAAGAAGATAATTTAAAATCCATACACATTCCCGGCGCTTCAGCCGATAGCGCTTTAAAAACCACCTTAAAAAGTCTTTCTTAGCGGTTACAGGAACCATGGCATTCATTTCACACCTCCTCTTCAGATTGCCCTTCTAGATATACTGTCCATTCTTCTGCTTGGGGTGCAATTTCAACGAGCTGACGAATAACCTTCAGTGCTTCAGCCTGCTTGCCTTCTTCCAATAAATATCTTGCATACTGATCCATGAAGCCCGGATCCTCCTGCATTCCATCATATGCTTTCTTGTACATTTCATATGCCTCATTATAGCTTTCTGTCCGTTCATATGCATAGGCCATGAACGCATGAAGCAGCGGTATTTCTAATTGATCCGCTTCTGAATAGATCAGTAATTCAATTAAAGCACCGTCATCTCCCTGCTGATCATACAGAGAAGCAAGCGTAACGAGGGCATCAATATATTCAGGGTCCAGAACAAGTGCCTCTTTCAGATAGCGTTCTGCTTCTTGCGGCAGCTGAAGTTTCAGGGCAGACTTCCCTGCTGCCAGCTGAAGTTCTTTGTCATAGGCATCCCGCTCAATGCCCTTCTGGAACAGTTTCAGCGCCTGTGCATCTTCATTCAGATGAGCATGGCTTTGCCCCGCCAGCATATAGGCCGAGAAATAGTCAGGGTCCATTTCAAGCAGTTGTTCAAGCTTGCTGAGCGCATCCGTATATTGCTCTGTCTGATAATATGCCAGTCCGAGTCCAAATAATTCATTTGGATTCGTTTCCTGATCTAGCAGTTCTTCATAGTAAGGAATGGCTTCCTCATAAGCTGCTCCTGCACTATACGCTTCTGCGAGACGTGAAGACAGGCGTACACCCGCCAGTTCATCCGCCTTCTCATGCAGCTTCTGATAGATTCTGACCGCTTCACTGTATCTGCCCGAATCCAGCAGCAACTCTGCCTCTGCCAGCTGAATCACCGGTTCGTGAGGAGCAAGCGCGCTCGCTTCACGCACTTTAGAAAGTGCTGTTTCTGCAAGACCGATCGTCTGATAATAATCCGCCTGCGCCAGCAATGCCTGCGCATACTCTTCTTCTTCCGGCTTGATTTCCGTCAGTAAAAGCAATGCATCATCTTCTTCGCCCAGTTCCAGAAGCACTGCAGCACGGTCGATTTTCAGCTGCGCTTCATCCGGGAAGAACTCAAGCAGCTGAGAGAAAATAGCGTCCGCCTGGCTGAGAAAACCATATTCTATAAAAAGATTTGCCGCATCATACAACTGGTCAAACTCTGTTGTGGCTTGAAGTTTTTCTATTCTTTCGTTGAGAGATTTCAGATCTCCGTCCAATAAAAACTGCTCCAGTTCCTGCAAACTATTCATTATTTCACCTGAGCTTTCTGTAAATCTTTATGTGTTCACTAGTCCTTCCAGATCTTCAAAGAATTGCGGATAGGAAATCGCAATACAGGAAGCGTCATCAATATGGACAGGGCCGTCAGTGATCAGACCCGAAACAGCCGCCATCATACCGAGACGGTGGTCGCCGTATGAGGCCAGGGTCGCGCCCTTCAACACTGTAGGACCGGTAATAATCATTCCGTCCGGCGTCGTCTCGATATTGGCACCCAGCTTCCCGAGTTCCGCCGCGACCGCCTCGATTCGGTCCGTTTCTTTCACCCGAAGCTCTTCCGCGTCCTTAATTACTGTCCGGCCCTCCGCCTGCGTCGCCAGCAGAGCGAGTACGGGCAGTTCGTCAATCAGTCTCGGGATGAGTTCACCGCCGATTTCCGTCGCTTTCAGCTTCGAATGCCGGATTCTGACAGTACCATACCGTTCGCCGGCAAATCCTTGTTCGTCTGACAGCTCCATCTGGACACCCATTGCGTCCAATACGTCCAGTATACCTGTTCGTGTAGGATTCAATCCAACCTTTTCAAACAAAACGTCGCTGTCTGCTGTCATTGCTGCAGCAACCATAAAGAAAGCCGCAGATGATATATCTCCCGGCACTACCACGTCTGTACCGGTCAATTGCTGTCCTCCTTTGATTGAAATCGTCTTTCCTTCTTGTGAAATTTCAGCGCCGAATTGGCGCAGCATGCGTTCTGTATGGTCTCGTGAAATATCTGTTTCCGTAATGACCGTCACACCTTCCGCTTGAAGCCCTGCCAATAAAACAGCGGATTTCACTTGAGCACTCGCTACAGGCATCCGGTAATCGATCGCCTGCAGTTTTGTTCCTTGTACAGTAAGCGGTAAGTAATCTTCATGCTCTTCACTGGCAATATCTGCACCCATCAAGGCTAATGGCGCTGTTACACGCTTCATTGGACGTTTGGTTAAATATTGATCGCCGCAAATTGTGCTTTTTACAGATGCCCCTGCTAAAATTCCAAGCATCAGACGGGCTGTCGTACCCGAATTTCCCGCATCCAGCTTCCCGGGAGGTGTCTGCCAGCCTGCAATCCCGGGGCTGTCCACTTGAACAGCGGTCCCTTCACGTGTAATGGAAACACCAAGCTGCCGGAACATACTGATCGTGCTCAGACAGTCCTCGCCGTCGAGGAAACCTGTGATAGATGTCTTCCCTTTCGCAATTGAACCAAGCATCACCGCACGATGAGAAATGGATTTATCTCCTGGTACTTCCAACGTTCCCCGGAGGACAGGCTGTTCGAATGAAACCGTCTTTTTTTCCGTCATTTCGCTCTCCTCCTAACAAATGAAATTGCTGTATCAAAGTACATGCATTGAATAATCCGTCTCCTGTGAAAGAACTTGACGGGCACGTTTTCTCTCGGCTGCCGATTGGAAACTGACTACTAAAATACCATATACGTCTGTTCTCGTTTCTACGATTCGAATATTCGTCAAACTGATATCCGCCTCTGCGAGAATCTTTGTGATTTCAGAAATTACCCCCGGATGGTCAGGTACGTCGATATGCAAATCAAAAGTCATATAAAGTGCACCCTGAGTGGCACCGTCGTATGTTGAAGGCAACTGATCGCGGTATTCTTTTGCCTGATTAAAGAAATTGTATATATGATCAGAATTATTTTCCACCAGCATCGCGCGGATATTATTCATCTCTCCCAGCCAGCCGTCTACCTGCGACAGCAGCTCTTCCCGATTTTGAATGGTAATATCCCGCCACATAATGGGATCTGCAGAAGCTATGCGTGTCAGATCACGAAATCCGCCTGCCGCAAGTCTTTTGACGAAGGGCTGTCCTTCTTCCTGTGCGGCTAAACGGCCAACGAGTGAAGACGCAACGATATGCGGAAAGTGGCTGATGATCGCAGTCATACGGTCATGTTCTTCCGCCTGCAGAACAATCAATTTTGCTTTTGTCGATTCCAGCACATTTTCAAGCCGGGTGATTTGTTCTTCCGTTGTGGAATCAGCAGGCGTCAAAATATAATATGCATTTTCAAAAAGATGCTCCAGCGCAGCGGATACACCGCTTTTATGTGAACCTGCCATCGGATGACCTCCGATGAAATGGATGCCTTTCTTTTTAAGCGCCTCCGCAGCCTGCATAATAGGCTTTTTGGTGCTTCCTGTATCCGAGACAATCGCATTCTCTCTAAAATTCCAATTAACCGCTTCCTCAAAAAGAGCGACCGTCGTATTTACCGGCGTCGCAAAAATGACAAAGTCAGCCTGCTCGCAGGCTGATTTTGCTGAAGGCGCGACCGTGTCAATGATTCCTCTGCGAAATGCTTCGTCTGCAGTCGCATAGGAACGGTCAAAACCGGTTACATGTACATCGGGATTCCGTTTCAGCGCCAGTCCGAGAGATCCTCCGATCAGGCCGAGTCCTATAATACTTACAGTAGTTTTCATCGTCATCTATCCTTACTTTTTAGTTAATAATACATCGAACGCTTTGAATAAATCCGTGTTCTGCTGTGTTGTTCCTATCGTAATCCGGACAAATCCCGGCGTTCCAAGCAAATTGCCGCTGCGTACGATGAATCCTTGCTGCAACAGCACTTCACAAGCTACATCTGCATCCACGGGCACTTCGATCAACACAAAATTCGTCTCGGAAGGATAGATGGCAAGCGAGTTCTTCTTTGCATACTCTGCATACCTTTTCCGTTCTCTATCATTTTTCGATACACAGTCCTGCAAAAATTGCTGATCCCCGAGTGCCACTTCTGCGACAGCCAGTGCAAGTGAGTTATTATTGAAGGGATTTCGCACCTTATTCAGTTCTGCGACATGGTCTTTATTCATCACAGCATACCCTAAACGGAAGCTGGCAAGACCGTACGCTTTAGAGAATGTACGCATGACCATCAAGTTGTCGTAGTCGTGGATCCATTTTAATGAATCTTCTTGATTCGGAGCCGTCACATATTCAAAGTACGCTTCATCCAGCACAACTAATGCTGTTTTAGGTGCACGGTCCAGGAAGTCTTTTACCGATTGACTTGACAGCAGATTGCCAGTGGGATTATTCGGATTGCACACCCAGATAATTGCTGTTTCTTCATCCGCTGCCCGTAAAAAACCTTCTAAGTCATGATCACCATTTTCAAGAACAGGAACTGCCCGCACCTCTGCGCCTTCAATTTTTGCGTTATGCGCATATTGAGGGAAAGTCACATCAGCCATTACAGTGTTTGAACCGGCCTGGAGTAAAGCGCGGGAAAGAATCGTCACCATTTCATCGGAGCCGTTGCTGAATAGAATTTCAGATGGATCTATTTGATGGAACTCCGCTAATTTTGTTCGCAGACCTGCTGTATAAACATCCGGATACATCTCAAATTGATCCGCCTTTGAACGCAAATATTCCGCAACAGCGGGAGATGAACCGTAGGGATTTTCATTGGATGCCAGCTTGTTTACTTCCTGGAGTCCATATGTACGTTTCACTTCATTTATCGAACGTCCTGGTGTATAAGGTTTCATAGTTGATAAGACAGGCTTCCATTTCATAAGCCGGGTCACCTTCCTTTATAAATAATAAATTATTTCTGCAGATCCGGCCGCAGCTGAACTGCATTATTTTGATAAATATGCTGAATCTCATGCTGTTTTTTCTCACTATTAACATTCATCATGACACGAATACATTTACGCATAGAGCCGGGTACATCAATTTCATGTGTACACATGACCGGTACGTAAGCCCATCCTTCAATGGAACGAATTGATTTAGCAGGAAATGCTGCCTTCAAGTCCACCGTCGTCGAAACAATGACAGATGCAATATCCTCAGGCTCAAATCCATTAGTTTCCGCCATTTCCAGCACCAATTGTTCTGTTGACGATAAAATCTCCTGTGCGTCGTCCTGTTCAACAGTCGTTGCGCCTCTAATACCCCTAACCGTCACACAATCCCCCCGCTTTCCAGTCTTTGCTTAAACTCTTCATATACTTCCTGACATTGCGCTGTGCTGATTTCCTGAACAAAAGGCTGTCCGGCTTCCTTGAGCAAAACAAAATTCATTTTCCCGAATGAAGCCTTTTTATCTTTCTGCATATAAGACAGCAGCTCTTCAAACGGATAAGAAAATACCCGCTCAAATGTATAACCGTTGTCCTTGGCAAATTGCAGATAACGATTTGTATATTCCGGAAGAATATCACCGTGTTTTTCACTCAAAATAAACGCGTAGCCCATCCCGATCATGACACATTCTCCGTGACTAAGACTGCCGTATCCTGACGCAGCCTCAATAGCGTGTCCGAATGTATGGCCAAAGTTTAAAAACTTTCGAGTGGAATGCTCGAATTCATCTTCTCCGACGATTTGCGCTTTCACTTTAATTCCCCGCAGCAGTTCTTTCTGCAGCCATTCAATTGAAGGTGCTGAAAATTGCTGTTCGTTGAGAAGTTCATCAGACCAGTCCGCATCTGAAATAAAAGCATGCTTGATCAGTTCTGCCATCCCGGATCGCATTTCTGAAGCTGGCAGTGTCTCGAATACATTGGTATCAAACAGCACTGCAGCGGGCTGGTGGAAGGACCCGACCATATTCTTTCCTTCCGGCATATTGATCGCCGTCTTGCCGCCTACAGCACTGTCATGTGCCAGTACCGTAGTAGGACATTGGATAAAACGGATTCCCCGCATAAATGTTGCTGCCACGAAACCCGTCAAATCACCGCAGGCGCCCCCGCCAAATGCCAGGAGAACAGAGTTCCGTGTAAATCCTTCATTCAGCAAAAACGACTGACAATCCACATAGACATCAGGGGCTTTACAGCGTTCCCCGCCCGGCACAATCTTGACTGAAACTGTCCGGCCTGTTTTAGCCAGTGCTTCCTGCAGCAAAGGCAAGTGCAATTCTGCCACATGTGCATCTGCAATAATTCCGATTTTATCTGCACTGCTGATCAAATCAGCGTATTCAGTCGCGAACAGCTCGTACGTATTGGAACCGACATGGACATTGTACGTATGTTCTTTGACGGAAACGGTTAATTTCTCCATCTTAAAACTCCTTTACATACTGTCTATATTGCTCAATATCTTTTTGAAGACCGTCCATTGTATCGGAACGGAATTCGTCCATAATCGCTTTTGCCATTTCTGTCGCAATGACATGCTCCGCTACAACAGAAGCTGCCGGCACTGCACAAGGGTCAGAGCGCTCAATGGTCGCAACAAATGATTCTTTCGTATCAATGTCGACACTTTCAAGCGGTTTATAGAGCGTAGGGATCGGTTTCATAACTCCACGCACCACAATAGGCATTCCCGTAGTCATTCCGCCTTCCAGGCCGCCTAAACGATTGGACTTGCGGTAATAGCCCAACTCATCATTCCATCCGATTTCGTCATGCACTTCACTGCCCGGCATTTTAGCCATGTCAAACCCAAGACCCACTTCCACACCTTTAAATGCATTGATACTCATCATAGCGCCGGCTAATTTACCGTCCATCTTGCGGTCGAACTGCACATAGCTGCCGATTCCCGGCGGACATCCCTCGATCATTACTTCAACGACACCGCCAAGCGTATCTCCGCGCTTTTTAATAGCATCAATCGCTTCCGTCATTTTAACGGAGGCTTCTTTATCCGCACAGTAAACAGGATCTCCTTCTACGATTTCACGCAGCTCTTCCATAGATAAATTTGCGTAAGCAGCGGGATTCGTTTCAATTCCTCCGATTTCCGTCACATGTGCAACTGTATGGATGCCTAATTGGCTTAAAAACTGCTTCGCCACAGCACCAATCGCTACCCGCATCGTCGTTTCCCGTGCAGATGAACGCTCCAGTACATTTCGCAGATCACGGTGGCCGTATTTCATGCCGCCGACTAAATCCGCATGACCCGGACGGGGTCGGGTAATTTGTCGTTTCACATCTTCAGGATTTACATCTTCTCCGAGCGGTTCTACTCCCATAATGGATGTCCAGTGCTTCCAGTCGTCATTTACAACTGTCAAAGTGACCGGTGAGCCGATTGTCTTGCCATGGCGTACACCTGAGGAAATTTCCACGCGGTCTTTTTCAATTTGCATACGGCGTCCTCTTCCGTGTCCGCCCTGTCTTCTTATTAGTTCTTTGTTAATCATTTCAGCCGTCAATTCCATCTGTGCAGGAAGTCCTTCGATGATGGCTGTTAATTGCGGACCGTGTGATTCTCCAGCTGTGATAAACCGCATGTTCTGTTCCTCCTTCTATATAAGTTGAATTAATAAATAATCATTCTACAAATTACTTAGCACCGTTGATTTCCGTTCCAGGCGGACGCTTTCTGGAGGGCCCGCGGTGAGCCAACTTGGTCGCTTCGCTCCCCTAAGTTGTCTCACCTGTCGGGCTGATCCTCCCAGAGTCGCCGCCTTGCACTCCAATCAACTGAGTAGATAGAACATAGCTTCCCTATGATGAAAAAAGTTTAATTCAACTTATATATATAAGTTTATTTTTTACGGTAGAAAAAAGTATCCATTGATTCAAAACCGTATTTTTCAGGATTGAATATCTGCTCTGTACTGCCGACAAATAACACTCCGCCCGGCTTCAATGCTTTCGAGAAGTTTGAATAAATTTGATCTTTCGCTTCTTCAGTGAAATAAATCATGACATTCCGGCACACGATTAAATCATAATTTATGTCATAACGGTCTTCCAATAGATTATGCTGTTTAAACGTGACGGTTTTTTTGATTTCATCAGACACTTGATAAGACTGTCCTTCTTTGATGAAATATTTAGCGACAACCGATTTCGGTACTTCTTTCAATGAACGTTCGCCATATAATCCGACTTTCGCCCGGTCGATGACACCCAAATCCAAGTCGGTGGCCAGAATGGAAATATCGCGCAGCGGCATGTGTGAGGATAATACCATTGCCAGAGAATACGGCTCCTCGCCTGTTGAGCAGGCTGCACTCCATACCTTCAAACGTTTATTTTGCTGCAAAAGCTCCGGCAAAATCTTTTTCTCCAGCACGTTCCAGCGCACTGCGTTGCGGTAAAATTCTGACACATTAATCGTCATGCGGTCCAAAAATTCATCCAACAGCTCTTGATTGGATTGAATCGCCTGAAAATATTCTTTGAAATCTTTAAATCCCTTTTTCTCATATAAAGAAGTGAGTCTTCGTTTCATCTGGGCTTCTTTATATAATGATAAGTCAATGCCGGTTTTCTTTTTGATTCCTTGAATCAAAATAGAATAATCAGACATTTCAAGTCCCCCCTCTGCTGCCTATCTTTCTATGTACGTTCCTATTATAACGGAAAATGTATAGCGTATGTATAACAAAAACAGCCAGGCGAAATTCGCTCGGCTGTTTTTGGCAATTAGTTAATCCAGCTGTTCACTGTTTTGTCATAAGTCACAAGCTCTTCTTCTTTAAAGAACAAGTTGATCTCGCGGCTTGCTGACTCAGATGAATCTGAACCGTGAATGATATTCTTGCCTACAGTAACAGCGAAGTTTCCACGGATAGTTCCTGGCGCTGATTCTTTTGGATTCGTAGCACCCATCATTAAGCGTGCAGTCGAGATGACGTTTTCGCCTTCCCACACCATTGCGAAAACTGGTCCGGAAGTGATGAACTCTACAAGCTCTCCGAAAAACGGACGCTCTTTGTGCTCACCGTAATGCTGTTCTGCAAGTTCTTGAGAAATGTTCATTAATTTCCCGCCAACTAATTGATACCCTTTGTCTTCAAAACGTCCGACAATTTCACCTATAAGGTTACGTTGTACGCCGTCTGGCTTTACCATTAAAAATGTTCTTTCCATCTGTCAAACACTCCTTCATCTGTCTATCTGGGAAATACCCTTTTAAATCGTACCATTGACGCCTTTTTCTTTCAACTAATAACAAAATCCGTCAGTATTTCCGCTGGCCGATGAAATCTGCAATTTGAATGAGTGCCTTTTTGGACTTGCCGTCCGGCAGCCCTTCAAGTTCTTTCAGCGCTTTCGCCAGATAAAGATCGCTGACGTGCTGCGCTTTTTCAATTGCGCTGCTCTGTCGGATGTACTGCAGCATCTGCTGACGTTCTTCTTCCGGCATATTTCCTGTAAATGCCTGTTCCATGTACGGCTTAAATTCTTCATCGTCTTTTATGTATAAAATCGGCAGCGTAATATGGCCGTTCAATAAATCACTGCCCGCTGGTTTCCCCAGTTGAGAGTCCGTTGAAATGATGTCCAGAATATCGTCAACAATTTGAAAAGCCATGCCTGTAAAGTAGCCGTATCTCCGAAGCTTTCGGACGGTTTCGATGTCAGCATTCGCACTGAGTGCACCCAATTCACAACTGGATGCGAGCAATAACGCGGTCTTGCGTTTGATGCGCTGCAAATAATCCCGCAGATTCTGATCCGTCTGCCGCTGAAAATCAATCTGAATGATTTCCCCTTTACAGATCTCCAGCATGGTTTCGGCTAAAATACCGTGTACTGATTCCTTTTCAATCCCGCCGATAGATGTCAGCGCACGGGAAAAAATGAAATCTCCTGCATACATCGCCACCCGGTTATTCCACTTCGCTTTCACTGTCTCAAGGCCCCGGCGCATGTCTGAGTCATCGATGACATCATCGTGCACCAGCGAAGCCATATGTATCAATTCCAGTGACACGGCCACTTTGGAAGCATTTTTAAGAGAGTAATTGCCAAATTGCGCAGCCAGAATGACAAAGATCGGGCGGATGCGTTTCCCGCCCGCCTTCAACAGATGCAAAGAAGCTTGACGAACAATGGGAGAAGAAGATTGCACGGAGCGCTCAAGTTCTTTTTCAATATAGGCCACATCTTTTCGGAAATCCGTATAAAGTGACATTAACTTAATTTTTTCCAAACCAATTACCTTCTCCCGTGTACTCATTTATTTGAAAGCGATATGGCCAGCTGCCGCACCGCCGCTATAGGACTTGTATGATACCTCATCGAAGCCGGCATCTACAAACAGCTGGGCAAGCTCCTTCATGTCCGGAAAATCATTAGCCGATTCCTGCAGCCAGGAATATTCTTTATAGCTTTTCGCGAAAATTTTACCGAAAAGCGGCATGATGTATTTGAAATATAAACGGAATACTTGGCGATAGACAGGAATCTTCGACTGAGAAGTCTCCAGACAAACTGCCATGCCGCCCGGTTTTAATACTCTGCGCATTTCCTTTAAAACAGTCAAATAATCCGGCACATTCCGCAAACCGAATCCAATCGTCACATAATCGAATGAATGATCTGGGAAAGGAAGGGACATGGCATTTCCCTGTACGAGTGTCAGGTTCGGGTAAGGAGCCACCTTGTCTTTTCCCGATGCAAGCATATTGGCACTGAAATCCAATCCCGTTACTTCCCCTTCAGGTCCTGCTGCCTTAGCCAGTGCCACTGTCCAGTCTGCTGTCCCGCAGCAAACGTCCAGCGCTTTTGCACCCGGCTGCACATTCATACGGAGCATTATATCGTTACGCCATTTGATATGCTGATTGAAACTGATTACAGAATTCATTTTATCATAATCTGTCGAGATTTTTTCAAAGACGTTATGAACTTTCTCTTCTTTTGAAAGTGTCACGAGTTGGTCCCTTCTTTCTACGTCAAGTTGCCTGCGTCAAGTTCAGCCATCCCCAGCAATTGATCAACCAAGGGTTTATGTAAGAAAAAGCTTTGTTTAACCCGATCTGTAAAGTTATCCTGTAATTGCTTGATCCATTGATCTGTATCCAGCGCATTGGGAACTAAATGCGGAAATTTCATGTCCTGCAGATTCATTTCTTTACTGTGGATCAGCCACAGCAGCGGAAACAGCACTTCCGCAATTGCTTTATAGCGTGTGAATCCGAATGTTTCATAGAATTCCATTATACAGGCGCTTTCCACTTCCCCGATTAATTGCAGCCGGTCTTCAGATCGGGCTGGCGGAGATTGCAGCAATGTTGTTTTACATTCATTGATCCGGCCGATTGCGGCAGACAATGAACGGATGAGCTGAAAATTAGGAATAGAAGCCAATAGCTTATAATGAATGCCGCTGAAGTGATCGCCTGCAAGGACCATCAACTGCTGTTCTTTGGAAGAAGCATCTGAGGCATCAATTTGATCATGGACTTCAAACGCTGTATGAATAGCGCCGATTGCCAAAGCAGCTTGATTCATTTCATCTGTCCACTGCTCGCCATTCAATAAAGGCAGCAGAAGCAAGAACGCTTTCTCTCTATCGATCAGGGCATGGCCCGCATCCCGTTCAACAATCGGCTGATAAATCGCTCTCCGCAAATTCTGTATATAATTGTCGATTTGGTCAGTGTATCCTTTTGTCTCCATCAGTAAGCTCCATTCCCATCAGCTGTAAAAGTGCCGGTCATTCTTTTTCTTCACTCGAAACCACTCCGTGTGCTGTATGAATTTCAGCTTCTCCCCGAATTTTGATGGCGGATGTGTGCTCTGTAAACTGAGCGATCATGACTTCTCCCCGATCCAGCTTCTCGGTATGGTGAAACTTCGTATCATTGCCTCTTGTCAGACCAATGACATTCACGCCGTCTTTTTTGGCTTTAATAATTAGATAATCCGGTTGTGTCATGTACGCATCTCCAGTCTCTATATGGTCTTAATGATAGCATATAAATCGGGCGCCCGGCAAAGACCTCAGTTCGTTCGCAGGAGCGATAAAATTTCCGCACGTTTTACGTCATCGTGCTCATAAATCCCTCTCGCTACCGTCGTGATTGTCTTGGAACCGGGTTTCTTGATTCCTCTCATCGTCATGCACATATGTTCTGCCTCAATAATGATATAGACGCCGATCGGATTCAGCATATCCATCATTGCGTCTGCCACAGTCGATGTGATGCGTTCCTGCAGCTGCGGACGGCGTGCAGTCGTTTCGACAGCCCTCGCCAGTTTACTCAATCCTGCAACGACACCATCACGCGGAATATAAGCAACATGCGCCACGCCGAAGAAAGGCACTAAATGATGTTCGCACATGGAATAAAACGGAATATCTTTCACTAATACTACTTCGTCATGATTTTCATGAAAAATGGTTTCGAAATATTCCTTCGGGTCTTTATTTAATCCTTCAAAAACTTCCTGATACATTTTGGCGACACGCTTAGGTGTATCCAGTAAGCCTTCACGCTGTGGATCTTCTCCAATTGCTTCCAAAATCATCGTGACAGCCTGTTCAATTTTATTTACATCCTGCTCATTCATTTCAGCATGTCCTCCTTAGGAACAAAACCTATTTCACCAAAATAGTAGCATATTCCGCACATTCCGTACAGCTAGTCTGCTTCATTATGTAAAAAGAAAGGAGTCCATCCATTCGCATCTGCAGAACAGATTCGCTGGACGGACTCCTATGTAACATCTCTAATTATTTTACTGCGTCTTTCAGTGCTTTACCTGCTTTGAAAGCCGGAACTTTACTAGCAGCGATTTCGATCTCTTCTCCTGATTGCGGATTACGACCTTTGCGGGCAGCACGTTCGCGCACTTCAAAGTTTCCGAAACCAATCAATTGAACTTTATCACCGTTAGCAAGAGTTGATTGAATTGTATCGAATACAGCTTCAACAGCTTTAGTTGCGTCTTTTTTAGTTAGACCTGCCGCTTCTGCCACAGAGTTAATTAATTCTGTTTTATTCACACCGTTCACCTCCTCTCAAAGGGGGATGCTATTGCTGTTAACACTGTAAAAAGAGTAACATAAGAAAAACTGCGGTGCAACAATATTCTCGCGCTTTCCGCTTATAATCAGCATTTCCCCGCTTTTCTTGCCGAAATCAAAGAAAAAAGACCCGATATTGTCCGGATCTTTTCTTTGTACATGTATTAAACGATAAATGTAATCATTCCTTTATTGCCGTCATTCACCATCTGCTCAATCGTTTCCCGCAGTCTTTTTCTGGCATTATCCGGAACTGCAGCGGTCTTAAAACGAATGCTTTCTTTCATCACTTCATGTAGCGGTGTTCCGAAAAGCTGAGTTTCCCATAATGCATCCCGGTCATGCAAGTAGGCATTTTTCAATTCTTTCAGCAAGTGATGACTGTGGAATTCCGATCCGATCAATGGTGAAAATTCCGCTTCCATATCAATCCGTATAATATGCAGTGAAGGAGCTTTTGCTTTCATTCGCACGCCGAAAAATGTATCTTGTTTAATAAGTTCAGGAGGAGTCGGCTGGAAATCTGCGATCGTCGGCAGTGCTACACCATATCCGGTTTGTTTGGCCGTATCGATGGCCTCCGCGTACATATCATAGGATTTCTTTGCCTTGACCGCTTCTTTAATGAATGCCAGCCAGTCTTTCTTGGAACGCATTTCTGTGCCCATAAACTCCTCACATACCGCAATAAAAGCTCTTTCATCCATATCGATATTGACAATGGCCTTGCCTTTACCCGCATCCACTTCCACAACATCCGCCTGGCGCACAAACTCTTCTTCCTGCAGCAATTCCGCAATTTCCTGCACTTTCCTGATCTTCGATACGCCGAGGAAACCATCATTGATTACGTGATCAATCCGTGCATTTAATTTATGTTCATCACCGAGCTCTTCCATCCAGTCCGGACGCTGCAACTCAATGTCCGTGATCGGAAATTCATAAAGCGCTTCTTTGAGGATTAACTGGATTTCCTGGGCGTTCAGCTGATCCGCACTGATGGCGATAACAGGCACACCGTACTTTTCATGCAGCTGCTGTTTAAGGTCAAGCGCCCTCTCATGAGCAGGCATTTTAGAATTCAATACAATGACGAATGGCTTGCCGATTTCCTTCAGCTTCGCAACAATTTCTTGTTCTGCCACTTCCGCAGCTGCTCTCGGTATATTGTTCACCGTGCCGTCAGTCGTCAGCAAAATTCCGATTGTCGAATGGTCTCTTATGACTTTGTCAGTGCCGATCCGTGCAGCTTCTTCAAATGGAATTGGTTCATTATGCCAGGGTGTATGGACATATTTCGGGCCTTCCTCATCTTCATACCCTTTCACCCCGTCGATTACATAACCTACACAGTCTGCCAGACGAACCTGGAATGCCAGCTCGCCGTCTCCAATCGACACACTGGTACCCTGGGCAGGGACGAATTTCGGCTCCGCTGTCATGATCACAGGGCCCGGTGAACTCTGAGGCAATTCATCCTGTGCACGTATCCTGTCGTTTGCGTCTGTCATGTTAGGGATCACGACTTCTTCCATGACGCGTTTAACAAAAGTGGATTTCCCCACACGTACAGGGCCGACCACTCCTATATAAATATCACCGTCTGTTCTTCTGGCTAGGTTTTCATATAATTCTTCTTTCATCTTTCGCCCTCCTTTTTCTCCGCATAGTAGTTTATGAAACAGAAAAACGTTTCATGCATAAAGCACGAAACGTTTAAGAAGTTTCTATTTATCTTTTCATAAATACGGGCTCATTGTCTTCGTTCACTGTGTATGGCAATGAGTATGCCGGAAGGACTTGAGAATTGTCAACAAGCAGATGGCGAATGTCTTCACCTGGTTTCACTTCAGGTTTCTGTTCCATTAGAATTTTGTTCAGATCTATAGAATAATCTACGTAGAAGTTCCCGTCTCCCGCCACAACAATCGGCAGATGGGCGTTGGAATACGGGCTTTCAACCGTCAGCGGCTCCTTGAAACCCATTTTCTTAAAATCAACTTCGTAAACAAATTCCCCAACAGGATCCAGGAAAGGAAGATCGCCGCTGATGAATTTACGTAAGTTCAAATCGCGCAGTTTCTCTGCAATCCGCAAGTCTACTAATTTTACTGTAGGGTTTTCCTCAACATCTGTCAGTACATACTGAAAGATCCCGCCATTTTCAAATGCATTGGAAGGAATCTTTTCTGTGAAATCAGGAACAATCTTTGAAAATTCGATTGGATATTTTATATATTGGTCCGTTTCCAAATCACGTGTTTTAATTGGAAGCAGACCGCCTGACTGTTCCTGATACCGGTCAATTGCTTTCTGAATCGTTTCAATCTGATCCGGATAAGGCGTCTCGCTGGCCTGCTTCTCATCAGGCGGACGTGTCAGACATCCTGAGAGAACCATACTTATGCAGAGCATTACAGCGAGCATAATAATTCTTTTATTCATAGATTACGCTCCTCCCGTCGGCCCATTGAACACTAAATAGACCATCGCAAAGAATGCGGTAATTAATAATATATAGGCTATAATTGCTAACAGGACTTTTACTAGACGATTTTTCAATTTATAGCGGCTTACATAAATCAAGCCCATGGAAATCACCATAAAACCCATTGCATAAAAAGATAGCCACATTTTATCTAACGAGGACAAAACTGTCACCTTCCTACTGTTTAAATACCACCGAAGAACATATCAATTTCCTGTTTCTTACCGCGGCTCATCAATTGATCCACTGCTTCTTTAGGAGGAATCTCTCCAAATAAAATGGAATACAGAGCGGACGTCAGCGGCATAGTCGTGTCAAAGTGCTCCGCCAGCTGATTGGCGGCTTTCGTCGTGCGGACGCCTTCAATCACCATTCCCATTTCATTCGTCACCTTATCTAAAGATTGCCCTTTTCCTAGAAGATTGCCTGCTTTCCAGTTTCGCGAATGGACACTTGTACAGGTAACGACCAAGTCACCAAGTCCCGTCAAACCGGAAAAGGTCTGCTGGTCGGCACCCATGCGGACGCCCAGTCTTGTAATCTCAGCCAGCCCCCGTGTAATGAGCGCTGCTTTCGCATTATCTCCGTAACCGAGGCCGTCTGAAATACCGGCAGCCAGCGCGATGACATTTTTCAGCGCACCGCCTAGCTCCACTCCTATCACATCCGTATTCGTATAGACACGAAAATAATTATTCATGAATGCATCCTGCACCCGCTCGGCCGCTTCCATATTTGACGAAGCGGCAGCCACCGTTGTCGGATGGCGGAGCACTACTTCTTCAGCGTGGCTGGGTCCGGATAAGACGACAACAGCCGAACGCATGGATTCATCTATTTCCTCTTCGATAATTTCAGAAATACGTTTCAGCGAATCCGGTTCAATTCCTTTAGAAACATGAACAAATAATGCAGGCTTCTTCAGTGTTGCCTGAATCTTCCTGCATGTTTCACGCATGGCGACCGTCGGGACAGCGAGCACGATGATGTCCGAATGATTGACTGTCGCAGCCAAGTCACTGGTGGAGGCCAGGTTTTCGGGCAGGGTGGTATTCGGCAAATACTGATGATTCGTATGCTGCCCGTTTATTTCATTGGATTGCTCTTCACGTCTTGTCCATATCAAGCTGTCGTGGCCATTTTCAGCCAGCACGAATGCCAGGGCGGTTCCCCAGCTTCCTGCTCCAACGATAGAAATTTTCTCCATTGGCTCAATCCCTTTCTGCTTTGGAATTTAACTTCTTGCTCTAGTGATCAAGCGAATAGGCGTTCCTTCAAAACCGAACGCTTCACGCAGTCTGTTTTGTAAAAAGCGCTCATACGAGAAGTGCATCAGTGAAGGTTCATTGACAAAGATTACGAATGTCGGCGGCTTTACTGCTACTTGTGTTGCATAATAAATGCGCAGACGTTTTCCTTTATCGGAAGGTGCCGGATTTCTGGCAACTGCATCTTCAATGACTTCATTCAGTACACTGGACTGGATGCGCAATGCATGGTTTTCACTGATCATTTGAATCTGGGAGAACAGAGTATGGACGCGCTGCTTAGTTTTAGCCGAAACAAAGACGATTGGCGCATAATCAAGGAATAAGAAATTATGACGGATATCATCAATAAATTTATTCATCGTTTTATCGTCTTTCTCTAACGCATCCCATTTATTGACGACGAACATAACACCTTTACCCGCTTCTTCGGCATAGCCGGCAACACGCTTATCCTGTTCACGAATACCTTCTTCTGCATTCAGTACGATCAGTACTACATCCGAGCGGTCAATGGCTTTCAGTGCACGAAGAACACTGTATTTCTCCATATTCTCATAGACCTTGCCTTTTTTACGCATTCCGGCAGTGTCGATAATTTTATAAAGCTGACCGTCCACTTCTTTTGTTGAGTCAATTGCATCTGTTGTTGTTCCGGCAATATCACTGACGATTACACGGTCTTCTCCAAGCAGCGCATTAACCAATGAGGATTTCCCGACGTTCGGACGTCCAATAAGGGAGAAACGGATCGTATCTTCGTCCTCTTCCTCCAAATCCATTTCCTTGAAGCTTTCCGCAACCGCATCCAATAAATCTCCAAGACCCAATCCATGGGAACCCGAAATAGGGTACGGTTCTCCAAATCCAAGTGAATAGAAATCATAAATCATTTCTCTCATTTCTGGATTATCGACTTTATTGACCGCCAAGACAATGGGTTTTTTAGTCTTATACAGCATTCTTGCTACTTGCTCATCCGAGTCGGTTACGCCGTCTCTGCCGTTTGTTAAGAAGATAATTACATCTGCTTCTTCGATGGCGATTTCCGCCTGCATGCGAATTTGTTCAATCAGCGGTTCGTTGCTTATATCGATGCCGCCTGTGTCGATCAGATTAAATTCATAGTTCAGCCAGTCTGCTGCACTGTATATACGGTCGCGCGTTACACCCGACACGTCCTCTACGATGGAGATCCGTTCGCCGACGATCCGGTTGAATATAGTCGATTTTCCGACGTTCGGTCTTCCTACGATTGCTACTGTTGGTTTTTTCATTTTAGTTCATTACACCCTTCCGACCTATCTTTGAATATTATACACAAAAAGAATGATGATGCATATGAAAGCATCATCATTCCCGTCCCGCTTATTGTATTAGATGTCGTTTGTTGATCACAACTGCCTGTTTACTCTTTAAACTTCTTCAACTGATCACCGATGACATCCCCGAATGAAAAGCCAGATGTTTCTTCCGGCATTTCGTAGCTGAAATTCTCTTCACCCGGCGCTTCTTCTTTTTCAAGAAGATCTTTGATGCTCAGTGAGATACGTTTTTCTTCCGGGTTGACGTCGAGCACCTTCACTTGAACTGTCTGCCCTTCTTCGAGCACTTCATCCGGTGTGCCGATGTGAGTGTGTGCGATTCTTGAAATGTGTACAAGTCCTTCCACTCCCGGGAAGATCTCGACGAATGCACCATATGCCACCAGACGTTTCACTGTCCCTTCTAGAACGGAACCGATCGGTGCTTTGTCTTCAATGCCTTCCCATGGTCCGGGCAGCGTGTCTTTGATCGACAATGACACCCGCTCTGCGTCACGGTCTACTGAGAGTACCTTGACTTTTATTTTATCGCCTTCTTTCAGGGCGTCGGACACGTTATCAATGTGACCGTGGGAAATTTGCGAAATATGAACAAGTCCGTCCACGCCGCCAATGTCCACAAATGCTCCGAATGAAGCAATTCGCTGCACAGTCCCTTCTATTACGTCGCCGTCCTGTATTTCAGAAAGCACTTCTTCTTTTTTCTTATTATTTTGCTCTTGTACGACAGCACGGTGTGAAAGGATTAAACGGTTCTTTTCCTGATCCATTTCCACAATTTTAAATGTCATTGTACGACCTTTGTAGTCTTCGAATGACTCAACGAAATGATCTTCTACTAAAGAAGCCGGAATAAATCCGCGGACACCCAAGTCTACAACCAAGCCGCCCTTTACTACGTCTTTTACTTCTGTTTCAATAATTTCACCGTTTTCATACTTTTCTTTTAATGAATCCCATGCATTTTCCGCGTCAACCTGGCGCTTGGATAATACATATGCATCATCTTCTACTTTTGTAATCGCCAGCTGCAATTCATCACCGACTTCGACTGCATCCGAAGCTTTTTCAATATGCAAGCTGGAAAGTTCGCTGATCGGGATTACGCCGTCAAATGGTGCGCCTGAAATTTCAACTGTTACAGATTTCTCTTCAACCTTTGTTACTACACCTGTTACATGCTCGCCTTCACGGTATTCTTTAACTTCATCCATATTCATCTCTTCAGTCATATGTAGTCCTCCTCCATAATGAATCTTATCTCTATAGTATTCGAAACTACAGGTAAAAACAAAAAATTACACTTATTCTTTTAATTCCTTTATTGCTTGATGAAACTGTTTTCAAACTTTTTCGGCCGTAACCGATTCTTCTAAAATCATTTATACTGCTCTATCAGCTTGGCAATTTCAAACATGATTGCTTCTGTCACTTCTTCAGCCGAAGCCTTTCTTTCACGGTAGGGAGTCATGTCAAGCGGCTCGCCGTAGACGACTTTTAACTGGGAGAACGCTTTATACGGTCCGATGATCGCACAAGGCACGACTTTCGCGTCGCCGCCTTTTAAAGCAAAGAACCCAGCACCCGCCAGCCCCTTCCCCAGTTCTCCTGTCTTGCTCCGGGTGCCTTCAGGAAACAATCCCACCACTTTCCCGTCACGCAGCAGTTTAATTGTCGTACGGAAAGCTTCCCGGTCGCTCATCCCCCTTTTCACAGGATAGGACTGTACTTTCGGCAAAACGGTTTTCAGGACAGGCTTCTGGAATAACTCTTCTTTCGCCATGAAATGAACGGTTCTCGGACAAGTAATCCCGACAATCGGCGGATCCAGATTATCAATATGATTTGTGCACAGCAGCACGCCGCCTTCTTTAGGGAAATTCTCTTTGCCAATCACTTTTATTCGATAGAGGGGATAACAGACTGTGCTGATTAAAAACTTGCCTAAAGGATACAAATTCATCTTGCCAACCTCATTTCGGCATATTCCACAATCATATTCGTTACCTGTTCTATTGTTTTCCCTGTTGTATCAATTATAATCGCATCTTCTGCTTTTTTTAACGGAGAAATTTCTCTTTCGCTGTCCGCCTTGTCTCTTTCCGTGATTTCACGCTTCAAAGTTACATAATCACTTTTCATTCCGCGAAGCTGTTCTTCTAGTAAACGTCTTTGCGCACGTTCTTCCACAGAAGCAGTCATAAAAATCTTCAATTCGGCGTCAGGCAGTACAGTTGTGCCAATGTCGCGGCCGTCCATTACAACCGAACGCTCTTCCGCAAGATTCTGCTGTTTCTTCATCAGCAGCTGGCGAACGGATGTAAGCGCTGCAATCGCAGATACTTGAGAAGTCACTTCATGTGAGCGAATGGCTTCCGACACTTCTGCACCGTCCAATAAAACTCTTTGGGCTTCATTTCCCTGTTCCAGTTCAATCTGAGTCCGGCTGATTAATTTTTCCACTTCTTCTTCATTACAGGGATCCACGGCGTTTTGAAGCACTTTATAAGTGATCGCCCGGTACATCGCACCTGTATCGATATATGTGTAACCTAATTTTTTTGCTACTAATTTGGCAATCGTGCTTTTCCCTGCAGCTGCAGGTCCGTCGATTGCAATTCTCATTTCACGCGTCATGCCTACCCCTCCATTTTCGCTATTATTGTACCATAAGCAAAAAGGAAAAGTCTGTTGAAGATAGACTTTTCCTTAGGAATTCCGCAGCTGCAGCTGGCGCTCAAAGCAGTAGCGTATAATATGCTGACGGTCTTTTTCATCAATTTCTTCAAACTGTAAAGAAGTTAAGCGACGATTATCCTGTTCCCAGTTCCGAACAACTTTTGCTTTACAGGAGATATATTTGATCTCCGTCTTCGAAAAATGAAGCACGATCAGAAGATCCAATTCTTCCTGCGGATTAAAAAACTCATGGTTTTTCATATTGACCGCTAAACCGCCTGCGCTCAAATCAGATGATACCAGTTGCAGCGATTCTGAATCCGCCTGTACAGACACATCCAGTGAAGTGTCTACACGGACGAACTCTCTTCGCTGGATTTTGACCAGTTCTTTATCACCCGGGTATTTAACCTTCAGCATAGGAATGGTTTTATTCATTCTGCTGTGGACTTCTGTGCGAAAAGCATAAGACATTTTGTAATCATCAACGAAAGTGATGACCAGCTGTGTCCCGTCAATAAAGAAAGCAGTTTTGCCTGTTTCCATACTGATTGGATAGTCCATCATGAAATGTTCTCCATCTATATCCACTACACGGCATTTAAACTTTTCCGATTCCTCTGTGTAATCTTTTTCAATCGTCAACACCGTACCAATTGTGAGCTTCATTTCTCCACCTGCCAATATTACTATTTAATCCTATTATGTCATGCGGAGAAGTTTTTTCCAATCTATTTTTTATTGTTTTTCTGTTTTAATCACTTCTAATGTGTCCGTATCGATCACAATTTTGTATGTCTCTGGATTTTCATCGTTCGAAACTACTGTCAGGTAATGGGCCAAACGTTGCTGCAGCTGCATATTTTCTACATATGCCAGTTCTTCTTCCATCACTTTTACTCCGGGACGGAAAAACTCCTGCCAATTCACCGGTCTGATCGGCTGAGGTTTCAGCTGTTCTGCGCGAATATATTCTGATGTATTCACCCCTAATACTTCGCCAGTATCTTTCGCCATTTTGATATGAATAGGATCGGAAAATACTTTTGCCTGATTCACCGGATCTTTTCTGACAAACACAAAGTGCCAGGCTGTGTCATTTTCTCTTGCTTCTTCAAAGACCACATCACGGTACTCTGCCTGATGCAGAAAATCGGCTGCCAATTTCTTCAATTCCTCATATTCCTTTGTCGGCTCACCCATCCGGCGTTCAATTAGATAGGACAGAATATGACCGCCCTTCTGTGTGATATCAATATAGCCGATCGAGGAATTTTCAGCAAATCGGATATGGTAAAACGGGTATGGCGATCCCTTCCTGCTTTTTTCTGCTGCAATAATATCATTGGAAACGCCGGGAAGCAGCTTTTTAAACAATCGTATTGCTTCTTCCTCCGTTATTTTAGCGTCTTTAATATTTTGAAGCTCCTTCTTCTTTTGCGCATCCGTTTCACTTGCCGTCAAAGGAAATACCGCTTCGCCGTATTGCTTAATTGACTGCCCCAGCTGATGCCAATCCTCTGAATGTTCTTTTGCTGCTCCTAATTTTTGTTCCCAGTTTACCATGTTCATTTGTCCGGAGAGTAAATCCGATGTCGCAGACTGCCATTCAGCCGACAATTCATTTAAGTTTTCCGAAGCACGCTGAATCACCGCATAATATTCATCTGGATTTCCTTCCTCCGTTGACTCTTTCGCAAAGTTCCCCAATCTTCCCAGGTAGTTCATCCAGGCTGTAGAAAAGCTTTCGTTCACGGGAAGAGAACCGATGGAATTTTTAATATCTGATGAAAGTCGCCAAATATTCTCTCTTTCCTTAGATGTGCTTTTTTGATCTTCAAAAAGCATCGATTTCTTAACGGCTTCCTCCAACTCACCCAATTTTTCCGAGGCATCCGAGATACTCTTGGAATACTGCGTGTTCAGTGCAATTGACAGCTGTTCGCTCTCCTGCGCTTTTCCAAAAGCATAAACTCCTAATACGATAAATGCATAACTTAAAATAAATATCATTCGTTTCATCTCGAGCATTTTCCCTCCTTTCTATTAATGACAGAAGATGTGCAGCCCGATTTTTTTAATCTGCGGACGTGACCAGATCCACTTGCTTGTTGCGGTAATTGGATTGAAATAATAAATGGCGTTTTCAGAAGGATCCCATCCGTTTATCGCGTCAATTACCGCTTCCTTTGCACGTTCATTCGGAGTCAGCCAGATCTGTCCGTCTGCCACTGCGGTAAACGCACCGGGTTGGAACACCACCCCGCCGATAGTATCGGGGAAATCAGGATGTTCGACACGGTTTAAAATGACAGCTGCAACCGCCACTTGCCCTTCATACGGCTCACCGCGCGATTCCCCATACACAGCATTTGCCAATAAATTGATATCCTGATTAGAATATTTCGCAGGGGCCTGCATTTGTTTTTGCGGCTTGCTTCCCGATTTCACTTGAGAGGCCAAAGGCTGGCCTCCATAGTAGGTAAACTGATTGCCTTTAGCAATTTGACCTTTCACATACTTCTCGTCATAATCCGAAATTCCCTGCAGCTTCTTTTTCGCACTTTTACCTGCAATCCCGTCTACAGGCAGACCATATTGCTCTTGGAAATTCCGCAGCGCCCAATACGTACCGTAGCCGAAATTCCCATCAATCTCTCCGTGGTAGAATCCGATATATTGAAGTCTTGCCTGCAACTCGATAACATCATCACCTTTTGCACCTTTCGCTAAATCACGTCCGCTGAATGCTGAAGTCTGATTAACGAAAAAAGAGCAAATCATGACACTTGCCATTACAAGAAAAAGGAAGCGTGTAGCCGCTCGCTTCATGTAACATCCTCCTCCAAATTAATGTGCTTTTTTCTAGTTTGTCCTAATTATCTTTTTTTATTAAAGAAATAAAAAAAACCGCCACTCTGGACGGATTTCATCTTGTTTCTTTAGTTTTTTTTCTAAATTGCTGCATGGCAAATGTATGTGCGTACTTAACACGGGTCAGGCCGAACCACCAGAGGAACAGCATGAATGGGATCATTAAATACAGCCAATAATCGTATAAGAATAAGATTGCATTATAAAGTGAGTGCAAAGTGAAAGGCGCTAAGAATGCAATCCAGATCCATCTGCCCTTTTCTTCTGTTTCAGAAAATTTAGCTTTACCGAAATAATAGCCCATGACCACGCCAAACAGCGCGTGACTCGATACAGGCAGCAAAGCCCGGATAAATGCTGTATCCAATCCGAATGATAGCAAATATAATATGTTTTCGACGGTGGCGAAACCAAGTGAGACACTGGCCCCATATAAAATTCCATCATACGCATCTTCGAATTCAACCGTTTTATAAACAAGTATAAAGATAACGATCCACTTAAAAAACTCTTCTAAACTGCTGGTAAATAATGCATTGCGTAAAAATTCATTATTAAAAACATGTTCTTCTTCAAAAACATGCTGGATAAACAAAATCGGGAAGGTCATGATTGCACCGTAAATAAACGCGTTGAACAATGTGCGTGAGGGCTCTTTTGCAATTTGCTTGCGCAAGTACAGATAACTAAAAAGTGCCAGCCCCGGTGCAATCGCAACAGTGAGTAAAATAAACATAGGCGCCTCCTCATGACGCTAGTGTATCATAAATCTTCCAAACAAAACCCTTCATAATAAGAAAAACCGCCGGACAATTTAATGTCTGACGGCTGAGGTTTCAATTCTTCTGTTTAATTGCCTGTGCAATCATTCCACCGTGATGACGCCCATTCTCGATAAAGATTTCATTGGCATCATTTCCTGCTGCGATGACACCTGCAATAAAGAGGTTTTCCATATTTGTCTCCATCGTCAATTCATTGAAGACAGGACGTCCAGATTCTTCATCTACCTGGATTCCGATTTTACGGAGGAACGCATGATCAGGATGATAGCCGATCATAGCAAAGACATAGTCGCTCGGCAAATCAAAACTCTTTCCCTGCTGATTGACCGTAACGGCGTTTTCCGTAATCTCGGTCACACATGCATCAAAATACATTTGAATTTGACCATGGCGCACCAGACTGTCGAACCCTGGCAGTATCCAGGGTTTAATGCTCGCAGAATAACTTTCTTTTCGATAGACCACCGATACATGCGCACCTGCACGCTGAAGTTCAAGCGCTGCATCTATGGCCGAGTTTTTTCCGCCGATCACTGTAATATGTTTATTAAAATAAGGATGAGCTTCTTTAAAATAGTGGTACACGTGAGGCAGCTCTTCTCCTTTTACATTCAATCTGTTCGGCTGGTCATAGTAACCAGTCGCAATCACCACGTATTTTGCGTTATAGACCGCTTTATCCGTCTTCACAATATATCTCTCGCCTTGCCTTTGCACATCTTCCGCCCGTTCATGGCTGTTAATCTGTAAATTCTCCAACTGAGCAACCGTGCGGTAATACACCAGTGCATCATTGCGTTTAGGTTTATCGATTGCTGTAATAAAAGGGATATCCCCGATTGACAGTTTACTGCTGGAACTGAAGAAAGTTTGGTGGGTAGGGTAGTTGTATAGGGAATGAACAATATTTCCCTTTTCAATAACTACTGCCGATAAACCGATCTTCTGCACTTCAATCGCAGCTGACAGCCCGCACGGCCCTCCGCCGATAATTAATACGTCCACAGAATTCATGACATCTACACTCCTTAATTCTTCCCTTCTAGTAATGTATTTTCACTAGATGGCATTCAGGTTTCGCACCGAACCTCAGTGGCACCATGGTCGTGCCGAAACCGTTGCTTATTAATTTAGCCCCATTGGCTGTTTTCTCGTAACGTCCGAGGTCTTGCAGTCCCCACTTGCCCAGCCGGATCTGCCCGCCATGCGTATGACCGGCAAGCATCAGGTCGGGTTTTAATCTATCTTCTACTTTTCTAAATAATGAAGGATTATGAACCGCCAGAATCAGGTGTTCATAGCCGACAGCTGATTCGATTGCTTTCTCTGCATCCACCGTGCCGTTTGACGGGTCTTCCATTCCGCAAATTCCCCAAGATGAATGACCCGGGATTCGGGCGCTGCTGTCAACGAGCGTTACGCCCTGTACTTCCCTGATAATCTGCAGCAGTTGCTCCGTTCCAATTTCCTGATCGTTATTTCCGAATATATAATAGAGCGGACCAATTGACGAAAGCTGCCGCATATTATGTTTCACTCTTTTGAGAGGAACGCCTTTTTCCGCCACATCACCGCCTGCGATCACCGCATCGACTCCGGAGATCTGCAATTTCTGAATGAGCCTCATCGGAATCCGCCGTCTGTGGATATCAGATATAAAAAAGATCGATAGCTGTTTAGAAGCATCTTCTTTTACTGTAAGAGTATGCTTCATTAACCGGTTCCGATGGGCTAATGTATACATATAAACCAGCAAACCGACTCCAGATAAAAACGTGGTGAATAACGCTTTTCCTATACCTTTCATTACACAGCTCCCATAGAAAAAAGCAAAGCTTGCACTTTGCTTTTAGTGTTTGTGAAAAATCATTATTATCATATCAAGATTTTGACGAAAAACATAAAATGATGCTTAGCTGATTATGGCAGAACCAATGTCTGTCCTACATGGATTTCATTTGAAGATAATCCATTGGCCTGCTGAATCTTTTGCACATGAGAACCGTCGCCGTAGTAATTGACCGAAATACGATACAGTGTTTCATTTGATTTAACAACATGAGACTTTGCGCTTTGCACTGGTTTTTGTACTGGCTTCTCAACTGGTTTCGGTTCAGGTTTTGGTTCGGGTTTCTGAACCGGTTTTTGTGCAGGCTGCTTTTGACCCGGCTCTTTTTTTGGTGGATCCGCCGGCTTTTCGGCAGGTTTCTTCTGCTGTTCTACAGGCTTTTCAGGATTGACGACGACCGCAGGCTTTTTTGTATCATCTGCTTTAGGTTCGTCTTCTTTCACTGCCGTATTACTGCTGATCGATACCTTAGCTTTTTCTACCGGGACTTGATTCGGCACGGATGGTGAATAAAGATCGGATAAAACATATATTAAAATTACGATTGGAATTAATGTGAACACAGCCAAAATGATGTTGATCAGTTTTGTTCGATTTTTTTTCTCCTTCTTTTTCGACTGATGAACTTCAGTCCGGGAAGGAATTTCTTTAGACTCTTCTACTATAATCTCTTTGCGATGCTGCTCAAAGTCTTCTTCGTATTGATTTTTTTTCATATGCAACTTCTCCTTCACACCTCATAATACCCTTTTTCATTATGGGATGTAATTCATTTCTTAAACTCTCAAGAAACAGACACGATTCGAATGTATACTTACTACCATTATGCCGAATTTTGTCGGAAAAGTAAATAAGGACAGATGCCTTAGCCAAGTAACTGCTGAAGTCGTTCCCGCCAGTTTAATTCGCTCAAATGTTTATCTGTGACATTCGTTTGCATAAGCCAGCTGTCGTCAGGTTCTGCGCATAGCGAACAACACTCATCTGCTGTGTTAACAGGTTTTTCACCAAAATAACTGAGCAGCTGTTTTCGCAGACAGCCATCACTTTTTACATACTTCTGCATCTCGCTGATCTGCCGTTCTTTGACCTGAATGATATCTCGCATTTGCTGAATAACATGATGTACATCAAATTGTTCAAAATAGTAGTCCAGCAGACGGGCAGCTACTTCACTCAGTCCTGCCCGTTCGGCTGCAAGCTTTACCGATTCACCTGTCTGCACAAGTGTATGATAATAACGAATTTGCTGTTCGTCCGGCAGATCTTCATAGATAATGAACTTCAATTTTTCAATATCCCGTTCACTGTACAGCAATGTAGCTGCCGCTTTCTTTCCGTCCCTGCCTGCTCTTCCCACTTCTTGAATATAAGCTGACGGTGTAGCAGGCAGGTGTTCGTGGATAATTTGCCGGATATCATCTTTGTGAATCCCCATTCCAAATGCATTTGTTGCACAAATCCAATCCAGTTCTCCCTGAACAAATTGCTCTTGGATGATTGAACGTTCATCCTGCTCCTTGCCGCCGTGGTAACTGGCCGTCCGGATATTATTCTCTCTTATGATGGCAGATAGTTCATCCGCCCGTTTCCTTGAGGCGACATAGATAATGCCGGGTCCCCTGGTAGAAGAAAGTCTCTCAATGATCCAATCGGTTTTTGCTCTTTGGTTTTCTAAATGCAGAACCCGGTAAGAAATAGCCGGACGGTCTATCGGCAGCCTTTCGATATGCGGATGCTGTAAATTCAAATAAGAAGAGATATCTGAAATTACTTGATCATTGGCTGTCGCGGTCAATGCCAGAATAGGCGCTCTGTGTTCTGTAGAAAAGAAATCCTTCATCCGTAAGTAGTCGGGACGGAAATCAAAACCCCATTCTGATATACAATGTGCTTCATCAACGACAAAGAAGGCGACTTTCAGTTGCTCGATCAGCTGCTGCACATGGGACTGCATCAACATTTCAGGTGAAAGGAAAATGAACTTATAGCGGTGCAGTGTACTGAGCGCCAAATCCTTCTCCTGTCTGGATAAAAATGAATTAATGGCCACCACACGTTTTTCTTTGGTTTTACGCAAGATTGCTACCTGGTCTTCCATCAGCGCAACAAGGGGCGACACAATAATGACGGCGCCTTCCATTACGTATGCGGGCAGCTGATAGCACAGGGACTTTCCCATTCCTGTTGGAAAAATTGCAGCCGTATCTCTGCCTTCTAAGATATGACGGATCACTTCTTCCTGTCCGGGTCGAAATGATGAATAGCCGAATTTGTCATGAAGTACCTGCTGTAGATTCACTTGTCCTCCACCCGCCTTCCATGCATGATGATCAGCCTCAGCTCAAAATAAGATAACTCCGGAGACTGTTCCTTCAGCAGGCGCAGCCGCTTCGTCTGCAGCCGGTCTATGTGCTGCCAGACCTTTTCAATCTGTTCTTCCGAAATAAACCGGGCAAATGGAAAATGCAGGCTGTTTGCCGCCATTTCAATCATATGATCTTCAATGGTACTCAGTTTCAACTGACGGAGCGAAGCAATCTGCTCTATTGAAAAGCCTTGCTGGAATAACTTCCTTGAACGTTCTGCGGACTGTGTCAAATAAATCTCCACCCTGCAGCCGGCCGAAAGAGTTGTTAGCAGAGGCAATTCTTCAGACCGACCTATGAAATCAAGGGCTTTATGAAGACTTTCCAAAAAATACAGCTGAATGGTTTCAACAGGAAGTTCCAGTACTTCCGCCAATTGATCCCAAGTAAATGCCGTCTTCTGATGACCAGTCAGGCGGTACATAAGTATCGTACACTGAACTTCGCTGAATGTTGCTTCATTCAGCAATAACTCAAATTCCTGCCGCAAAGAATCCGCTAATCGAGTCGTCTGTCGATGACTGCGAATGAATTCTTTAACGAATTGCTGGATATGTAATTCGTTTTGAATGGGGGTAAACATCGTTTCACCTGATCGAAGCTGCGAAAGTGTTTGAACCGTCAGGGCAAGCCGCTTCATGAATTCCCTCTCTTTGCCCCGGTATTCCCAGCCGTTGAAATGCCATTCTTCATTCGGCAGCTGATTGTGTCCTTTTGCTGTCACAAATACAACCTGTTCTTCCGTATGTATTAGGCCCTCTTCCATCATCCGCTCAATCAATTGTTGAAAATCTGCGGCTGAGAGAGCAGGAAACAGAGCATAAAAAGGTTTCAGCTGATAGTTTTCTACGTCTTGCAATGTCTGGCCTGACCGTTTGCCGCGCAGAATATGATAGACACCGGAGGCCGAACGTTCGCCGTGCAGGTGCTGGAACATCGTTAATAAGATCGAAACAAAATTCAATTGCACTCCCTCCACAAGAAATAAAGTTTTATTGTTGAAAAGTGATGAAAACAGCTTTAGAATAGAGTAGATACAAAATAGGTTGAGTGAACGGGAAGGGAGAAAGACAATGTCTGAAAAAAAATATACAATTGTAGATCAGGATACATGTATAGCCTGCGGAGCCTGCGGAGCTGCGGCACCGGATATCTACGATTATGATGATGAGGGAATCGCGTTTGTTATTTTAGATGATAACACGGGAAACACTGAAGTTCCAGAAGAACTGATGGAGGATCTCGAAGATGCGTTCGATGGCTGTCCTACTGATTCGATTAAAATAGCGGATGACCCTTTCGAAGGCGATCCCTTAAAATATGAAGATTGATTCGTAATCAACAACACTTCCAGAGTAATGGATGTGTTGTTTTTTATTTATCTGAATACTTGTCACGTAACCTTAACTGATTGCTTATTACCCAGTGACATTACCTTCTTCTTAAGGAGCGACTAGTTCCACTTTTATTCTATCTGGGTCTTCGAAGTAAACGACGTAATGTTCTGTTCCTCCGGCATACGGATGTTGTTCAGGGTAAAGGACGGAAATTCCTTTATCTTTTAGTTTTCCGATAATATAATTGATATGTTGACGCGAATCAGCGTGAAAGGCCAAATGGTTTAAACCTGTCCGGCATCTATGGTATGGCACATCCATAAAGCGTTCTTCTGTCTGTACAAAAACGATGTATGTATCATGTATTTTCCAACTTCTCCCCTGTTCCCATTCCTGATAGAGACTGCAACCTAATTCCTCTAATAACCAACCCCAAAATTGAATTGATTTTTCTAGATCTGAGACATATATCTCCACATGATGAAATAATCCTTTTGACAAGCGATCACACCCTTTCTTCAGTAAAAACTAAAAACAGCAGTCTCCTCTATTAATATAAAGGAGGCTGCTGTTTCATATATTATGCGAGCAGTTTTTTCTGCTGCTGAAGAATCCATTTTTCCATGCTTCTATATAGCATTAACGAAATTGCCAGTAATATAACACCTTTGATCAGGTTAAAAGGCAAGATTCCGAGAATAATCATTTGATAAAGCGCATTTCCTGTTACTGCCGGCATGCCTAAGAAATATGTGTACATCGGCAGGAACACCAGGTAATTCAATAAGCTCATTCCTACGGCCATAGCGGTTGTGCCTGCAATCAATCCTGCAGCCAGGCCTTTTGCCGAACGATATTTCATAAAAATCCAGTAAATCGGCATGATGAACAGTACGCCTGTCATAAAGTTTGCAATTTCACCAACCGGCACGCCGGTCGGGCTTCCGGATAAAAACCAGTGCATCACGTTCTTCAGTAATTCCACTCCAATTCCTGCAACCGGCCCCATCGTCATAATTGCCATGACTGCTGGGATTTCACTGAAATCAATTTTCAGGAATCCAGGCATTGCAGGCAGCGGGAAGTTAAACTGCATTAAAACGGTTGAGATACTCCCCAGTATTGCGATCAAAATCAATTTGTGTAACTTCTTGCTATTCATTTGTTCCTCTCTCCTTTTGCGATTCACTTCAAAAGAGGAAAGGGCCGCACATCTGCTGCTTCGCTAAAAAATCCCTAAAGCAACTATGCTTTAGGGAGATTTAAATGCATTGTTAATAACAGATGAAATCCTGAGATTTATCCGTGTGTAAACAAGCACCATTTTTTGCGTACACAAAAAGATGGCTGCACCTTCACCTTCTCCCATCCAGACTATACTGTCGGCTCCGGAATCTCACCAGAATCAGCTGTTAAGCTCGCGGGCTAAAAATAGAAAACTATTTCATTTCCGCCGGTCGGGAATTACACCCTGCCCCGAAGATGAATCAATATTAAGTTATACTCCTATTGTATCTAAAAAAAACTGTTTTGTAAACTACTGGCGTCTACAAAACAGAATTATTCGAGAATAAGAAATTTAGGATTGGCTCCAATCGGCTTGGGCAGCGGTTTTGTAAAGTCAAAATCGCTCCACTGCTCTTGCACCACTTGTTCAAATTCAACTTGCAGATTGAAGCTTGCAGCAGTCAGCAGAATCCCTTCAATCATCTGCATAGCATCTTCCATTTCTAAATGCTCTATATTCAACGGCCCGGTAAATTTCACTTGCAGCAATTCCTTATTTTCGGTTACCGTAAAATCTATGCCTTCGGGAATAACACTCGAATACACATCATTCGGATTTTCCTTCATAGCTGCCAGTGCTTGTTCCGCGCTATCAAAGGTTTTTCCAAAATCCGATGACAGCAGTTCTTCGCCATTATCCTGAGTGAACCGGTAATAGGCCTGCCGCGACTTGTTTCCGCTAATTTTCGCAGGCTCACTTGCTTCTCCTGCTTGATCGAAAGTAATCGGAGAGCCGTCTTCTTTCAGAAATTGGACTTCATCGAAGCCGTAAAATGTATCCTGGACAGAAAGTTTTAGCATTTCTAACGCGGCACTCCCCATGTCATAGGAATGCTTGTCAAACAACTTCATAAGAACCTGATTCCCATTTGATGAAATATCCGCTTTATAAGGATGATAAGAAGTAAAGCCGAGTGAATCTTCATCGATTTCCCCCGCATACCGGTTATACAATGCGACCGCATCCGGCTCGATTCCCAGATCAGCCCCAATCTGTTCATTTGGAATCAGGAAAGTTATCGGGACAATTGTGGCTTGATTGGTGGCAAGCCCGATATGAAATGCCGTGTAATCTTTTACATCAGACAGGTAGACCGCATAATGCGGCGGTGCCCCCGTGAATTTTCTTGAGAATGCGGCTGATTCCTCTTCAGGGATTTGAAAAGTTTCAGCAGGAAGACTTTGGGCTGACTCCGCACTGTTATCCAATTGGGAATCATCCATTTTGTCTCTCTCCGTTACCGCTTTATCCATCGATACTTGACTCGATTGATTAAGAAAAGTTGGAATCAAAATACTTAGCAAAAAAACTGCTGCCACTGCCGCAAGAATCGGCGGCCATTTTGGTTTCTTCTGTTTCCTTTTCGGCTGTAATTCTTCGCTCAGTCTCGTGTCGTTTTTCAGTCGTTGCAATATTTCTTCTTTCGAGCGGTGATCTGAAATCTCAGGCATATTGCGTAATGACTTTTTAATCTTGTCTTCATTCCACTGATCATTACTCATATAATCGCCCCTTTCCCACCGAACGCGCTTCCACTTTGTCTTTCAGCGCCTTAACCGCACGATGCTGGGTAGTTTTCACCTTTGCTTCAGTCCACCCAAGCACTTCAGCCGTTTCTGCAATGCTTAGATCTTGGAAGAAACGCATCAGGATAACCATTTTTTGATCACCAGTGCATTGATGCAGTTCTTCCAACACCAATTGTGTCTCTTCATCCATTTCTACCAGCTGTTCAGGCAATCGATCTGCTGATTCAAGCTGCTGTGCTTCCCAATCAAAATGAAGATCCGTATGTTTTTTCATTGTCGCCTGCTTGCGGAAGTAATCGATTGACACATTTTTCGCAATTGCAAACAACCAAGTTTTTTCAGAGCTTTTGCCTTCAAAACTTCCATATGATTTCAACACACGCACATACACTTCATGCATCAGATCCTCTGCGATGTCGCGATTGCGTGTCAAGTACGTCAAAAAATTGAACACATCGTGATGAAAGTCTTCATATAATCGCAGAAAAATGGAATCATCCATTCAATCCCCTCGTTCTATAGAGTAGTCGTTTTATTCGAGGAAAAGTTTCAGTTCTTTGTTAATGGAAGTGAACAAATGAAGATGGTCCCATTGACATCTCCGCGTGTCGCCAGTATCGTACCGCGGTGTGCTTCCATAATATTCTTCGCAATGGCCAGACCTAAACCTGTGCCGCCTTTACCCCGCGTCCTCGCTTTATCCGCTTTATAAAAACGTTCAAATACAAAAGGCAGATCTTTTTCAGGTATGCCGACACCTGTATCCGACACAGTCATATCAATCATTCCGTTCGTCTGATAAACACCGAGTGTCACAGCGCCTCCATCATGAGTGTGACGGATCGCATTATCAATCAGATTGGTAAACACTTGCTCCAAACGGTCTTCATCTGCCATAACAGTTAAATCGGACGATTGATTTGTATCGAGTGACAAGTTAACATGTGCATCCTTTGCCACCTGTGAGAACTTTGTCACCATTCGATTGAGGAATTCAACAATCGGCATAGGCTGTTCCTGCAGCTGTATATGGCCGGAATCCATTCTTGCCAGGTTCAATAGATCAGTTACCAGACGGCTCATCCTCTTTGATTCGTCATGAATGATCTGAACCATTTCCATACGTTCTTCTTCACTGCTGACCACGTCATCTATAATTGCTTCACTGTAGCCTTGCAGCATGGATATCGGAGTCCGCAGTTCATGAGAAACATTGGCAATGAAATCTGAGCGCAATTTATCCAGCTTATGCTGCTCCGTCATATCCCGGAACACAGCGACAGCACCGCGTATACTGTTTTCACTGTATAGCGGACTAATGGATATAACATAAAACTGACCGCCCAATTCCAGTTCATCTTCCACTTCTTCAGAAAATGAAATCGCATGTTCCAGCATGTGGAAAACTTCCTTAGGGAGCGGTTTATTCTTATTATTATTATAGCCGTACCACTTTTTCAGCAGCAGCTCTGCCTGTGGATTTTTCAGTAAAATAGAATAATCTTGATTAAATGTAACGACTGCATCCGCCATCGATGTGAGGATGCTGGATAATTGCTCTTTCTCCTGTTTGATCAGTTCGATATTATATTTCAATTGCCGTCCCATCTGATTAAAGGCCGTCGCCAGCTGACCGATTTCATCTTTTTGAGCGACTGGCAGATGTGTATCAAAGTTCCCTTTAGACAATTCAAATGCCGCCTGTTTCATTTTGCGCAAAGGCAGTGTAATTCGTGTTGATAGGAAAAATGCAAAAAACGTAGTCAGTATAAATGCGATGAAGGCTGACAGAAATACGATGTTTGTCGTGCTTTTTGTTGTCCGATGCACGGCATCCAGACTCTGATACATCAGAACACTGGCTTTTTCGCCTGACAGCTGTGTAAACGGATAGGACAGAATCAGATACTGTTCCATTACTTTATCTTCCGTCAATGAAGGCAGAATCATTTCTTTCACTTTCTGCTTCCCTGCCTCAGGAGATCTGAATAGGCTGTTTTCAGACAGCAGTTTCTTTTCGATTTCCTCTTTCGCGTCCGCATTGTGAAAAGAATACAGAACAGTCCCTTGCTCATCGACTATTACTGCATTCGTTTCCATATCTAATATGTCATCAATAATTTGGTGCATGGAACTCGATGATCGTTCTTCCCGGTCATTGACAATTTTGCTGATGGTGGCAGCTTCCCTCTGCAAAGACTCTTCCGCCTGTTTCGTATGAAAATTATCCAGAAATTCAAGCAGAAGCAATGTCACAATGAACAATACAAATGAAACGAGAAGCAATATGGTGGCCCATAGCTTCCCGACAATTGAATTCCATATTCTGATCATTCGTTCGGAACCTCGAACTTATAGCCGACACCCCAAACGGTGACGATCATTTTAGCTGCCCGTTCAGATACGCGGCTGAGTTTTTCACGGAGACGTTTGACGTGGGTATCTACCGTCCGCAAGTCACCGAAAAATTCATAATGCCAAACTTCTTTCAGCAATTGTTCCCTGTCGAACACTTTATCTGGAGACTTCGCCAGGAAATAAAGCAATTCATATTCTTTCGGCGTTAAATTTACCTCTTTGCCTTCCGCCGTGACGCGGTGTGCATCGTGATCAATCGTCAGCTGAGGGAAGACAACCAAATCTTTGGAGGTGGATGAAGTCGAAACGTTCGGGAAAGAAACAGATCTCCTGAGCATCGCTTTAACGCGCAGAACCACTTCTCTGGGACTGAACGGTTTGACAATATAATCATCTGCGCCGCTCTCAAAACCTCCGACACGATCCGATTCTTCTCCTTTTGCCGTCAACAGAATGACAGGAGTCATTTGTTTATTTTCACGCAGTTCGGCAAGTACTTCCAGTCCGTCTTTCTCCGGCATCATTACGTCCAGCAAGATGCAGTCATACTGTTCAGAAAACGCTTTCTCCAATGCTTCCGCACCATCTACCGCTTCATCGATTTCGTAGCCTTCACGGGATAAATACATATTCAGAAGCCGACGGATCCGATCCTCATCGTCAACTACTAATAGCTTCACAGTCTCTTCCACAAATCATTGCCCCTTTCGACAGTCTTCTATCTCCTATTGTACAATTTATCTTCTTTAAAAAGAAATAAAAAGACTGCATGACAATGTTTGCCATGCAGTCCGCTGTTATGCGTATGAATGCAAGCCTGCAATAATCAGGTTAACCGCGATCAAGTTAAACATAATGATGACGAAACCTATTACAGCCAGCCAAGCCGATTTCTGACCTTCCCATCCGCGTGACAGACGCAAGTGAAGAAACGCAGCATAGAACAGCCATGTGATGAGAGCCCAAACTTCTTTTGGATCCCATCCCCAGAATCTCGACCAGGCTTCGTGCGCCCAGATCATAGCGAAGATCAATGCACCGAGTGTAAAGACCGGAAAGCCGATCAGTACAGCCCGATAGCCGATTTCATCCATCAGCTGAGAGTTCGCTTTTCTTGCGAGCGGCTGGAAAACCGCAGCAATCGGCTTGCGCGCAATCAAGCGCAAGATAAGGTACAGCACAGAACCTACCGCAATAGACCACACAAGAGAAGACATCTTTTGAGCGTTTATAATCGGCGGCAGTTCAAAGAAAGGCGTCATTGCATCAGGTGTCATTGCTTCGTATTCGTTCATCCCGAATAATGGCGGGACATGATACGTAATTTCAGCAGGCTCCTGATTTTTATCAATATACGCAAATTCAGCTTCATAATTCATTACTTTGAATGTCGTGGATGTGACTACAAAACCAAGTACAAGAATCAGCGTATACATCACTGCTTCAATCCAAAACCGTTGTTTGGACTTTTTTGTCATATCAATATTCTTCACTAGAAATACAAGTCCTGCAATCGCACTGATCGCAAGGATCGATTCACCGATAACGGTTGTAATTACGTGAATGAACAACCATTTACTCTGCAATGCAGGAATCAACGGAGTAACTTCCCGCGGAAACATGGTCGCATAAGAGATAATGATAATTGCAACCGGCAGTGCAAATAATCCGAGCGACGGTGTCCGGTAGAGAATATA
The DNA here is from genome assembly GCF_023707945.1 of Sporosarcina sp. NCCP-2331. Classification (NCBI taxonomy): domain Bacteria; kingdom Bacillati; phylum Bacillota; class Bacilli; order Caryophanales; family Caryophanaceae; genus Sporosarcina; species Sporosarcina sp. NCCP-2331. The sequence goes on along the minus strand of NZ_BRCD01000012.1, from coordinate 56,491 downwards.
CAGCAGAATGAATGCCCCCACGAGCATCATTCCAAATGCAGTTGTAAACTCGAACATGTTACTGAGCGGTGCATGACCTGAAGCGGCCCATCTTGTAAAGAAATATCCTAAGTGGGTTAGGAATCCGATGATTGTAATGATCAGACCGATGGTTCCCCACTTACTGTTGTGATAAGCTTTTTCTGTTTTCGATTTCTTAATTGCTCCACCAAAAAACAGTGTAGCCACTAAATAGGCAACAAATGAAACAAATAATAAGTTACTGCTGATGGTAACTAAGTCCATATGTTTTCGTCCCCTTCCTGTTCTAGCTTGTCCAACTCAGGATCCTGACGATCAATATAAGCAGGCAAGTCTGCAGACTCCCGTAATTTATCTAGTTCTTTTCGTAAAGAGAACCAGTTTTTATTCGTGTGTGCAGCAATCAGTAGATGTCCTTCTGAATCCTCTTGAATCCAGATTCTTCGATGTTGCCAGTACATGCCCTGAATAACACCGATCATAAAGACCAGTCCGCCCAGCAAGAGAATGTATAATGTCTTGTCTTTCCTAATCGTTAAACCGGAAATGTTTCGAGTATCAGCAGCGGCAAACTTCACTGCATAATCATTTTCTTCAACCTCTAACGTTTGCTGGATGGCAATAAAACTCTTTTCACCCTCCGGCTTATCAGGCGTGTTCATTTGAAAAATGAAGGCCGGGTTATTCGGAATTGGCGACTTGGAGTATGGCTCGCCGTCCTTAATTCCGTCGTAATCAGGATAAAAACCGAGCATATCAACTGTAGATCCATTTCCTAGGTCATACTCTTTTTCTGGATTACTCAGATTGACCGTGAATTCTCCCAACGATTTTTCGGTTGTTTTTTCTACTAAATGAAATGTCATGGTACTCAATTCATTCAACTTATAATCCATCTGGAAAACGCTGTAGCCATTAAATGTCAACGGTTTATTTACAACAATGGAATAGTCTTTCATTTTTTCAAGATCGTCACTTCCAGGCAGCGCCCCGTCTTTTTTCTTGTACAGGGTGACATCTGTTTGGTAGTTTTTTACAACACTACCTACTTTGTCAAGTGCTGCTCCGAAAACTTCCTCTGCTTCTTCTTTAGTATAGTTTTCTAAAATAAATCCGCGATTTTCCAGAACGTAACCGTCTGCACCAATGATATTGCGGGTTTCGCCTTCACGAAGCCACATCGTTTCATCTACATAGAAACCGGGTATCCCACGCAATAGAACACCGATAAAAAAGATGATCAAGCCGGTATGGTTTACATAAGGGCCCCAGCGGGAAAACCGGTGTTTTTCTGCCAGGATCGCTCCGTCTTCTCTTTTTATATTATAATGAAAATCTTTCAGTTTCTTTTCAGCATTATCGAGCGACTCTTTTGTGTTTACGATTTCGCCTTCTCCAAAAATTCGCTGACGTTTCATAAAGGATGGGTGACGGCGTGTCCGCTGTTTTTTCAGTGATTTATACAGCGGAATTACACGGTCTATACTTGCGATAATAATAGAAGTTCCGAGCATTCCGACCAGGATTTTAAACCACCAGCTATTATACATATCATAAAAACCGAGCTGATAATATAGTTTTCCGACAGTGCCGTACAGACGCTCATAGTATGCCAGATATTCTGCATCAGTTGTCGCAGGTACATAGAACTTCTGAGGAAAAATCGTACCGATTGCAGAAGCAATCAACACAGCTGCTATGATGCTGACCCCAATTTTCACACTCGAGAAAAAGTTCCAAATTTTATCGATGATGGAGCTGCTGTAAGTCTGAGACCTTCTGGAAGAGCCTTCGTACCGCATATCCACAATTTCACTTTTCTTCGCCTTTTCGGACAACGGCCGTCCACACTTTTCACAAAGCTCCGTACCAAAAGGGTTTTCATGACCGCATTGGCATTTAATATTGCTCATTGAGTAACAAACTCCTTACTTTGGCTGAATACTTTCTAAAAACTCCCTAATTTGTTCTTCCGTCATCCCTTGTTTGATGATTTTTATAATTTTACCTTCAGGGTTAATTAAGAAAGTCGTAGGCAGCGGTTTGATATTATAAAGATCCATTACCGTTTTATTCTTATCCCATAACATTGGAAATGAAAGACCCATGTCATCTCTGAAAAGCTCAATCTTTACTTTGGGTTCTCCGACATTCACTGTCAGGATATTTACACCCTTCGCTTCAAAGTCTTTGTACATATCCTCCATATGCGGCATTTCTTTTTTACAAGGCGGACACCAAGTACCCCAGAAATTCAAGAATACACCTTCGCCTTTGTAATCTGATAAGCGATGCGCATTTCCATCCAGATCAACCAGCTCGAAATCAGGAGCTTTGTCTCCTTCAGCCAATACTGTCACTTTATCTTTAGAAGTAATCGCATATACAATAATAGCCGCCATAATTACGAGAAGGACCGTCCGGAAAATCAGCCGGTTTTTTTTCTTGTTTACTTTCTTGGCCAATCATGAAACCTCCCGTCAAATTTACGTTCAACAGTCATTATACCAAAACGGAAAAAAAGTTGACGCAGCACTAGTGATAGGTTTGTGAACTTTTACCGCCTCTATCAGCCGATTTTGCCTGTTTCCGCAAGAACGCGCAACTGTTTCAGTTCATGCGTTGTCAGCTCTCTCGCTTCGCCGGCATTTAAACCGCGTGTCGTCAAGTTCGCAAACTGTTCACGTTTTAGCTTTTGAACGGGACAGCCTATTGCTTCAAACATTCTGCGGACTTGTCTGTTGCGGCCTTCGTGGATCGTAATTTCGACAATAGCAGAATTAGTTTTCTTATCGACAGTCGTCATTTTTACTTGAGCAGGCGCCGTCAGTCCATCTTCGAGATTAATTCCTGTCTCTAACTTTTTCAAGTTTTCCCGTGTTGGAATGCCTTTTACTTTCGCGACATAACGTTTTTGAATTTTAAATTTCGGATGAGTCATTAAGTATGAAAAATCTCCGTCATTTGTCAGCAGCAGAACGCCTGACGTGTCATAGTCCAATCTGCCGACAGGGAAAATCCGCTGGCTTACTTCAGGTACCAGGTCCATGACCGTTTTGCGTCCTTTTTCATCATCAACGGTAGATATGTAGCCGCGGGGCTTATAGAGTAAATAGTAGACAGGCGTTTCTTTAGTCAATTGAACGCCTTCTACTGCAATCGTATCTGTTCTGCTCACTTTTGTGCCAAGTTCTGTCACCGTTTTTCCGTTCACCTTAACCAGGCCGTCGAGAATCAGTTTCTCAGCTTTTCTACGAGACGCCACTCCAGCTTGCGCCAATACTTTTTGTAATCTTTCCATTGGTTCCTCCTTGGTGTTACATGCTGTAAAAAATTATGTCACACTTTGGGCTAAATGAAAAGAAGACTGACCTAGACAGGTCAATCTTCGAAATTGTTAGTATTATAGCTATTTATCGCTTTCGATGCTGACTGCTACAGTCTTTACGGGTTCTTTTCCTAAGTAGACGGACCAATAGCCTTCCTTCTGTTGTTCATCAGTTTGTGGAATTTGCAGCACATTCGATAAATTTCTCTTCTCTTCTTTGCTGACAAGCATTTTAATCGGCTGATCTATGGACGCTGTAAGATGAGGAAAAACTTGATAGCGCCCTTTTTTCACCACAGTGTACTGTTGATATTCAGAAAATACCTGCTGAGAAAGATGTTTATGGGTCCTCCAGTCATCCCCGTTATTCAGTGTCACCACTATGACCGACTTGCCGTCTTTCTCAAAATAAGTAGCGAGCGTTCGGCCGGCCGCTTTCGTAAAGCCCGTTTTGCCCGCAATTGCGGAAGGCTCGGATAAGAGCAAGCGATGCTTATTCTGCCAGCTGTGTTTCCCCTGATCATTCTCAAACGGATAGTTTACCGTCGTGGCGATTTTTCGGAAGTCTGGATTTTTCATTGCATAGTACAGCATTTTGGCTGTGTCGTATGCTGAGGAAAGATGCTGTTCGTTATGCAGGCCGGATGGATTTGTAAAATACGTCTGATCCAAGCCGTGATGTGATGCCTGTTCATTCATTAAATAAACGAACCCTTCTAATGAGCCTCCAGCATGCTCCGCAAGCGCCTGTGCCGCATCATTGCCGGAGCGCAGCATCAGTCCATACAGCAGGTCATGGGTTTTCATAGCAGATCCGGCCTCCAGATAAATCGATGAGCCTTCTGCCGCGGCAGCTTCATTCGAAATGATTGTTTCCTGATTTTCCGGCAGCAGCTCCAAAAATGTATACGCGGTCCACATTTTTGTCAGACTGGCAATCGGAAGCCGGGTATGCTCATTCTCTCCCTTTAGCAGCCGTCCGTTCTCTGCATCAATTACTGCCCAGGCAGAACCAGATGCATCTGCCGATTGTGGTGTGCTGAACAGCAGTATACACATGACAACGAGTGCAAACATCGAACGCTTTCTCAAGCATCATGTCCTCCTTCTCCCTGTATTGAAAAAGCTTCCTGAAACTTCGTCATAAATAAATCCGGATCTTCCGTTTCCTGTTCTTCTTCCAATGAAAGCGGAGGGAGCTCAGCGATTGACCCCAGGCCGAAACGGTCCAGAAAGAACTCCGTCGTGCCATATAAAATCGGCCGCCCCGGACCGTCCATCCTTCCCACTTCTTCGACAAAACCCTTGCCTGTCAATGAATACAATGCCCGTTCAGATTTCACTCCCCGAAGATCATCCACTTCCACACGTGTGACGGGCTGTTTGTATGCGATGATTGCCAGGACCTCAAGTGCTGCCTGTGTAAAGGTCGATGGTTTCGGATTTTCGAGCATTTTCTTGATTTCATCCGCCAGTTCGCCTTTCGTCACCAAGCGGAAACTTCCGCCATAGCGCTTGACCGTAATGCCCCGTTCCTCGCCGTCATCATAATTCTTTTGTAATCTGGCGATAATCTGATCTGCCTGCACTTCGTCACAATCCAGTAAAGCAGAAAGCTGTGCAAGTGTCAGACCTTCATCACCCGCGACGAATAAAAAACTCTCGGCTTTGCCCAGCTGTGTATTTTCTATTTCCATTTCATTCCTCTCCTTGAATCAATGAGATTGTCAACTCTTCAAAATTATCACTCTGCCGGACTATGACTTCTTGCAGTTTCATAAGTTCCAGCAAAGAAACAAATGTCAGAACCAGCTCTGCTGTATTTGTCATGTCAAACAGCTCATGGAATCCACATTCCCCGCCGCAGATTTCAAGTTTGCACATGATTGCGGACATCTGATCGCCGACAGACTGCTCCGTTTTTGTTATACTTGCAGTAAGCGGCAGACGAAGTTTTTTTCGCTGAAGCATCTTTTGGAACGCGCCAATCAAATCGAAGACATTCAGCTGCTCTGCTGTTTCAGGTATCAGTAATTCACCGTAATCTGCCAGATCTTCAGGCTTTTTCGTAAAATGTTCGTCACGGTCTGCTGCTGATTCCCGCAGCGAGTCGGCAGCTTCTTTATATCTTCGGTACTCAATTAATCTGGCAATCAGTTCTTCGCGCGGATCTTCTTCGTCGTAATCAAACTCCTCGTCAAATTCTTCTTCCTCATTGACAGGCAGCAGCATTTTACTTTTGATTTCGAGAAGGGTAGCCGCAAGCACCAGGTACTCGCTTAATTCGTCCAACTGCAGAACACGCATGGCATGCAGATGCTCTATGTACTGATGGGTCAGCTCTGCCATGGGTATATCATAAATATCAATTTCCAAGCGGTTGATCAAATGCAGCAGTAAATCTAACGGTCCTTCAAATACTTCTAGTTTCACACTATAGCTCATTTTGCTTACCTACCTTAACAGAAAGGAATGATTTGGTTGAACCCTTACTACCATCCTCTTTTTCTACAGTTTATTGTGTATTTCAATGACAATCAAGACTATTTCGAATGCCATGAAGTGCTGGAGGAGTATTGGAAAACGCAGGACGGTTTTTCAAAAGATCATCCGCTGACTGCTTATATCCTGCTGGCGACCGGTATGTATCATTGGCGCAGAGGAAATGTGACCGGCGCTTCCCGGACAATGAATAAGGCTTCGCAACGCTTCCGTCAGATACCGGCTAAATTTGATGTCTATTATGACGAAGTGGCGGTTGATGAAGTTCTTCATCATATCCAGAACAGCTTAAATCGGATGCAATCTGGTACGTGTTTTACGGCGTTCCCGCTCCCTGTTTCACCTGAGCTTCAGGCGGCAGCAGAGACTGCAAGACCTTCCCTGTTGCTCTTGCCGAAAAACAGCGCGTCCGTCATTCATAAGCATATGCAGCGGGACAGGTCAGATATTCTGCTGCAACGCGAAGAAAAGAAGAAGGGCAGCAGTTAGGAATCTGCGCCTTCTTCTTTTCTTTTACAGCTTTGTATAAATTGTTCTGTAAAGTCGGTACTTTTACATTGATAGCCTGGATAGATCAATGCCAGCTCTTTCACCATTTCATAGCCAATTCCTTCGCCGCGGAAAGATGGATTAACAGAAATGTGCTGAATTGTGTAGGTTTTATTAAGTTCATCCAGTTCCACACCAATCAGCCCAATATAGTCTTCAGCTTCTTTGTATAGAAATAGCTGACTGTTCTCATCGCATAAATATTGCTGAATGGTCTCCTGAAGTTTTCGCAGCATTTTTTCGCTGGGAATATAAGATAGAAAACCCATGGCGATTTTTTCTTGCGCTTTCTTAAAACGGATAAGTTTCAATAGTAACCCCTTCTTTTCAGAAATCCTCTGTACAGTTTACACGAACATTCCATTTTATTCAACTCATGGCCTTATTGATAATTCGGGTCGATGACGGGAACAACAAAATACCAATAGACGACTCCCCAAATCAGTGCGATTACAATAATTCCTAAAAATAGGTAAAGGTTTTTCTTCTTCATTCGGCAAACTCCTTGCCCATTTGCTGAAGAGGGAGATCTAATTTGATAATGTCTTCATATGTTTCCCGTCTTACAACCAGCTGATGCTGTCCTCTTTCGGCAAATACTACCGCAGGACGAGGCAGACGGTTATAGTTGCTCGCCATCGAATACGTGTAGGCACCTGTACAGAAAATCGCGATCAGATCACCTGTTTCAACATTCGGCAAGGAGGCTTTTTCGATCAGCTTATCACCTGATTCACAGCACTTCCCGGCAATAGTCCATTGTTGATCATGCGGCTCATTCATTCGATTCGCAGCAGCGCTTGAATAATGTGCGTCATATAAAGCCGGACGGATATTATCAGACATCCCCCCGTCAACTGCTACATATGTGCGAACATTCGGCACTTCTTTTGTGCTGCCGGCGGAATAGATCGTTGTCCCTGCATCGCCTACAAGTGAACGGCCCGGCTCAATCCAAATCTCCGGCACCGGATACTCACACTCTTCCGACATTGCTTTGACAACATCCGCCATTTCTTCTACATAGACTGCCGGCTCGAGCGGCTGATCTTCCTCCGTGTAACGTATGCCGAAGCCTCCACCTAAATTGAGTACAGGGCATATAAACTGATACGTCTCACGCCATTTGACCATTTTTTCCATCAGTACTTCTGCAGCAAAGCGAAAAGCATCTGTTTCGAAAATTTGTGATCCAATATGACAGTGCATACCAAGGAAGTTAATATATTGATGATCATGCAGCGCATCAAATGCCCGGTCGGTTTGTCCATTTTTCAGATCAAATCCAAATTTGGAATCTTCCTGCCCTGTCGTAATATAATCATGTGTATGAGCTTCCACGCCTGGTGTGACACGGATCAGCACATTCATCTGTTGTTTGCGTTCTGCCGCAATATCCTGGATGAGCGCTATTTCCAAAAAGTTATCGACTACTATACAGCCGATCTGTTCTTCAAATGCATATATGATTTCTTCTCTGCTTTTATTATTTCCATGGAAATGAATCCTTTCACGAGGGAAACCTGCAGCAACCGCTGTATATAGTTCGCCTCCTGACACCACGTCCAGAGACAGACCCTGCTGCTCCGCCAATTGATAAATCGCAATGGAGGAAAAAGCTTTACTAGCATAAGCAACCTGCGCTTTTATACCCTTCGTCTCGAATGTTTTCTTAAATGCATTCGCACGCTCTTTGAACAGCTCTGTATCATAGACCATGACAGGTGTTCCATATTGCGAAGCAAGTTCAGAAACATCGACTCCTCCTATTGTTAAATGACCTTTTTCATTCACTGTCTGAGTTCCATAAAGATGCATTCAGCATACCCCTCCCGATTTCTCTAAGGTAAACTTTATCATAAGTTTGTCGGCAGAGGCAATCTTCTATGGGAATGAACAGTAATTATGACATTCGGTCACGGTTCGGCGATTTCGTAACGAAAGGCCGCGGATCATCGATGGTCATCGGGAAACGGATCAAAACGCGCAGCAGCGCTTTCGGGAAAAACGGTGTAAATGGCCACAAATATGGCACATTCATCGGTTTGAGTGAACATAGATAGAAGTACATGACTGCGAAAGCTATAAAAAATCCAGGCGCACCGAATAAAGCGGTTGAAACGAGCAAAAAGATTCGAAATACCTTTGTCGTAATGCTTAATTCGAAGGAAGGAATAGCAAACGTCAAAATTGCACTGACAGCGACATAAAGTACGACTTCCGAAGAAAACAGCCCTACGTCAATCGCCACTTGCCCGATGACAATTGCTGCTACTAATCCCATGGCGGTCGACAGCGGTGTCGGGGTGTGAATCGCCGCCATACGCAGCACTTCAATCCCGACATCCGCCAGTATAAGCTGGACAAACAGCGGCACTTCTCCCCATTCATTCGGCCCGATATACTTGATGGCTTCGGGAACAAACTGCTTCTCAGTCGACAGCAAGTACCAAAACGGCAGCATCACCAAACTCAGAAAGGTTCCCGTAAAACGCACCATACGGATGAATGTCCCGATCAACGGCGCTTGCCTGTATTCTTCCGCATGCTGCATATGATGTACAAGTGTTACAGGCACGAGAATCACGGAGGGCGAAGTATCCACGATGATCGCAATATGGCCTTCGAGCAAATGGGCTGCACAAATATCAGCGCGCTCTGTATAACGAACGAAGGGCATCGGATGGAACCCTTGCTTAAACAAAAATTCCTCGAGCGACTTATCAGACATCGTCAGACCATCCGTTTCCAAGTTGTCCAAGCGTTCACGGACGAAATTCAGATGTTCTTCATTTGCCGCACCTTTCATAAAAGCGATGGCGATATCCGTCTTGCCTTTTACGGACGTCTCATGCATTTCAAATCGCAGCTCCGTTGCGCGCAGCCTTCTGCGTATTAACGCGGTGTTCGTCAGAATGTTTTCTGTAAAGCCGTCACGGGAGCCGCGAATTACTTTCTCGGTATCCGGCTCTTCAGGCTGCCTGCCGGGATAGGAACGGACGTCCAGTATGAACGTAAAGCCATCCGCCATCACAAAGACAGCCAGCCCGCTCAAAAGTGACTTGGCAACCGTATCCTCGTCTTTCGCTACTTCCAGTGCATGATACGGAAAATAATCGATCATCGCCCGGTCCGTTTCTTCATCGGACGAAGCAGACTTAAATAATTCATTGCGGTATTGCATTTCTGTCAGTAAGGTTGTCAAGACCTCTCCATCTACCAGTCCATTCATATACAGAAGAAGTATTTCTTTATCCCACAGGTGGATCTGCCGGCGTGTCGCGTCAAATGACTCGTCTCTGCCGAACTGGTTGATAAACCACCTTTCCCCTTCTCTTATAGACGTAAATAGAGTTTCGGTCAAATTATTTTCTCCTCACCTTCTCAAGCTGTTCCTCAGCATTTGCACCCATCCAGGTTTTCATCTGCGCGAGAATTTTCTTCTCAAGCCGTGATACTTGAACTTGTGAAATACCGATACGTTCTGCGATATCACTTTGTGTACAGTCCAAGTAATATCGCATGTAGATAATGGTTTGGTCGCGTTTATTCAAGCGGGTGATGACATCACGCAGCGGTATATGATCGAATACCCGCTCAGACCGGTCGTCACGCAGCTGATCCATCAGTGTCAGGCTGTCACCGTCACTTTCATACAGCTGCTCATGAAGCGATGCAGGATCCCGCAGTGCATCAGTGGCCAAAATAATGTCCTCCACTGTTACTTCAAGAATTTCCGCCACTTCTGAAATCGAAGGAGAGCGCCCTTGTTTTTTAATGAAATCATCCGTCGCATGGCGGATTTTATAGCTCAGCTCGCGGATGGTTCTGCCTACTTTCACCATACCGTCATCACGAAGGTAGCGCTGGATTTCTCCGACGATCATCGGCACAGCATATGTGGAAAATTTCACTTCATACGAAAGATCGAACTTATCTATGGATTTCATCAAGCCGATACAGCCAATTTGAAATAAATCTTCTAAATCCGCACCACGCGAAGCAAATCGTTGAACGATGGACCACACCAGTCGGGTATTTCCCTCTACCATCATTCGCCTTGCTTCTTTGTCACCCGCCTGTGATTCCAGGATGAGTTCCCGCATTTTCTCTTGTGACAATAGAGCGTGCTGCTTCTCAACAGATGCTTCCATATGTCACCTCATTCTGCTTACTTCTATAATGGGAGAAAAACTTTTTTCAAATGTTACGACGGTCCCGTTTCCAAGGGTAGAATCTACACGTATACAATCTGCGAAACTTTCCATAATGGTAAAGCCCATTCCCGAACGTTCCATTTGCGGTTTCGTCGTGAACATCGGCTCCATTGCCTGCTCCACATCAAAAATCCCCATGCCTTCATCAGTTACCGTCATTTTGATATGACGGTCTTCAATTACTGCATGAATCGTTACCAGGCTTTTGCCGTCGCATTCATAACCGTGAATAATTGCATTCGTCACAGCTTCAGACACAATCGTTTTAAACTCTGATATTTCTTCCAGAGTGGGATCCAGCGGCGTGATGAAGCAGGTCATTGCCATTCGTGCGAGTGCTTCATTTTCTTCTATCGCCAGAAACGATAAGGTTAACTCATTTTTCATGTACAACCCCTCCGATTTCGTCGATTGCTTGCTCGACTGTACATTTTCTAATTACTTCACCGAGTCCCGAAAATTGAAAGATCTTTTCCATTGTCGGTGATGGATTCAATATCAATGTTTCACCATTGACAGGTGCCAAATCACGCATTCTCCCTAAAATTAATCCAATTCCCGCGCTGTCCATAAATCCTAGTAAGTTCAGATCCCAAATGATTGCGTTGGTTTTCCCTGCAAAAATCGCGTTGGATACTTCTGCTCTAATTTGATTGGCCTCATGGTTGTCGAGTTCACCTGCTAATGTAATGACGACAATGCCATTTTCCAATTGGGTAATAGTTGCCATATGTTCAAACGCCTCCTTCATGAAGGTATCATTACATATTTAGAACCCGAATCCTTTACTTTTGACAAAACTAGTCAAGAGCCCCTAAAGGTTCTTAGTTTGCGACAGAGCGTGCAGTTTACATGCCATTGATCGCGCTCCGGACAGAACGATTCCCTCGTGAGTCGCCCGTCTTCCGATTCAATCAACCAGTTGGGCGCTATCAAATCGGGAATAGTTTTCTCTCGAGCTACATAAAAGTATGTACAAAGAAAATCGTTTTTACACATAAACAGCAAAAAAAGCCATGCAGTCAGTCTAAATCCTTTTTCAAGGGTCCAGACAGCTGCATGGCTTATATTTTTAACGTGTATGAATCAATGATGGTGCCTGTATTTTTTCTTGAGTGATGCTGATGTGGTCTTGGAGCAGTTTGATAGAATCTTCTGCGTCTTGTTTATTAGTATGCAGGATGGCCAGTGCTTCGCCTTCTTTTACGCTGTCTCCAATTTTTTTCTGGAGAACGATTCCAACTGCAAGGTCGATGACGTCTTCTTTTGTGGCTCGCCCGGCACCCAGCAGCATAGCTGCGACTCCAACCTCGTCTGCGTCGATTGCGCTGACGTAGCCCGTTGTTTTAGCGGGCACTTCAATCTGATATTGTGCTTGCGGCAGAAGTTCAGGATGTTTAGTGACTTCAGGATTTCCGCCCTGTGCTTTGATCAGTTCACCAAACAATTGAAGCGCTTCACCGTTCTTTATGACGGTTTGCAGCTGACTTCGTGCGTCTTCTTCTGATTCCGCTTTGTTTGCGGCAAGAAGCATTTTACTGCCGAGCACGAGACAAAGTTCTGTCAGGTCATCCGGTCCGTTGCCTTGGAGGGTTTCAATCGCTTCTTTCACCTCAAGCGCATTGCCGATTGCAAAACCCAGCGGCTGACTCATGTCGGAAATGACGGCGCTCGTATTGCGGCCAACTTCATTGCCGATTGCCACCATCGCATCTGCCAATTGCTTCGAATCTTCGAGCGTCTTCATAAATGCTCCTGCACCCGTCTTGACGTCAAGCACAATAGCGTCTGCACCTGCTGCGAGCTTCTTACTCATGATAGAGCTGGCAATAAGAGGAATGCTGTCTACGGTCGCTGTAACGTCTCGTAAAGCATATAACTTTTTATCGGCAGGCGTCAGATTTCCGCTTTGACCGATGACAGCAATTTTCAGATCATTGACTTGCTCAATAAATTGTTCTGTTGAAATTTCGACATGGAATCCTTCGATTGCTTCCAATTTATCAAGCGTCCCGCCTGTATGCCCGAGTCCGCGGCCGCTCATTTTCGCTACAGGCACTCCGCAGGCAGCGACCAGCGGCGCGAGTATTAAAGTCGTCGTATCGCCTACTCCGCCGGTAGAATGCTTATCTACTTTTATGCCTTCAATAGCGGACAGATCTATCTGATCACCTGATTCCGCCATCGCCATCGTCAAGTACCCTTGTTCTTCCGTCGTCATCTTTTGAAAATAAATCGCCATCAGGAAAGCACTTGCCTGATAATCAGGAATGGAGCCGTCTGTATAACCATTGACGAAAAACTCAATTTCTTCTTTTGTCAGCTCCCGGCCGTCGCGTTTCTTTTGAATTACATCAACCATTCTCAGCATAAAATTACTCCCCCTCAGCCAATGAAGATAAAAAGCTTTCACCAAATTCCGGCAGGTCTACTTGGAAGTTATCCGCAATGGTTGCTCCGATATCAGAGAATGTCTTGCGGATCGGCAGTTTGCCTGAAGCTTTATTGCTTGGCGAATACACTAGCAGCGGTACGTATTCCCTAGTATGATCAGTACCTTCATGGATCGGGTCATTCCCGTGGTCTGCTGTGATAATCAATAAATCATCAGGTTTTAAAGCAGCCATTATTTCAGGCATTCTCGCATCGAACTCCTCCAGTGCTTTACCGTAGCCAATAGGATCACGTCGGTGACCGTACAAAGCATCAAAGTCTACAAGATTAACGAAGCTGATTCCTTCAAACTCTTTTTTCATAACATCGACTAGCTTATCCACACCGTCCATATTGCTGCTGGTACGGATTGCTTCTGTCACGCCTTCTCCATTGTAAATGTCGGCAATTTTACCGATTGCAATGACATCATATCCTGAATCTTTCAGTTCATTCATGACGGTTTTGCCAAATGGCTTCAGCGCGTAATCATGACGGTTGGTCGTGCGTTTGAACGTACCCGGTTCGCCGACAAATGGTCTGGCGATGACGCGGCCGACCAAATATTCCGGCTGAAGCGTCAGTTCTCTGGCAATTTCACAGATCCGGTATTGTTCCTCGATTGGGATGATCTCTTCATGCATGGCAATCTGCAGCACGGGGTCCGCAGACGTATAAACGATGAGTGCGCCTGTTTCCATATGTTCGGGTCCATACTCCTCAATCACTTCTGTCCCGCTCGCCGGCTTGTTGCAAATAATCTTGCGGCCGGTTTTCAATTCCAGTTCATCAAGTAATTCTTTCGGAAAACCGTTCGGATATACTTTAAATGGCTTGTCTATACGAAGACCCATGATCTCCCAGTGACCTGTCATCGTATCTTTGCCTACTGATGCTTCTTCCATTTTTGTATAGTGGCCCAATGCTTCTTTTTGAGGAGACAGTCCTTTAATCGGCGCAATATTCGCCAGACCCATCCGTTCCAGATTCGGAAGATGAATACCGTCCATTTCTTCCCCAATATGACCGAGTGTATTTGAACCGGCATCACCGAAAGCTTCAGCATCCGGTGCTTCGCCGATTCCTACAGAGTCCATGACGATTAAATGAATTCGATTATAGCGTAAATCTTTCATAATAAAACCTCCAGTATATTTTTTACGCCCGCGGATGATACATGGTATAGACATCCTTCAGCCGTTTTTTACTTACATGCGTATAGAGCTGAGTCGTGGAAATATCAGCATGGCCGAGCATTTCCTGAACCGCCCGCAAGTCTGCTCCGTTTTCAATCAGATGTGTAGCGAAAGAATGACGCAATAAATGCGGGGAAATCACCTTTTGAATATTCGCTTTCTGCCCGGCGTCCTTCAATATTTTCCAGCATCCCTGTCTCGTCAGGCGTCTGCCGTGCATATTGACAAACAATGCCTCCGTATCCTGCCCTGTTCCGATAAATGCGGGACGGGCTTTATTCAGATAATCGGTACATGCGTCAATCGCAGAACGTCCGAGCGGCACAATCCTTTCCTTGCTCCCCTTACCGAATACACGGACAAATCCCATCGTCAAATGTAGATCAGCCAAATCGATTGCTATCAATTCACTTACCCTCATTCCTGTGCCGTATAACAATTCCAGAAGTGATAAATCACGCAGACCCTGCGGAACAGAGCAATCCACTATATCCATCAATTGCTCAATCTCCGGAATTGACAGGACATCCGGCAGTTTCTGTTCAATTTTCGGAAGCTCCAAATGAATGGTGCAATCATGTGTTGTCACTTGCTCCCTCACTAAAAATTGGTGAAATGAACGGATGGAAGATATGTGCCGGGAGAGTGTGCGCGAAGACTTGCCGCTGTCTTTCAGAATTTGAATATACTTCAGTACAACAGCCCGGTCAATTGAATTAAGCGTTTTCAGCTGTGTCCCTTTTAAAAAATGCAAGTAGGATGCTAAATCACGTTTATAGGATGTAATGGTATTTTGTGCGAGCTGCCGTTCAACAGTTAAGAAATGTATGTAATCTTCCAATGCAAACTGTGCATCTTTCATCAAAGCGATCTCCTCCTTTTCCGGAAAAGTAAAAAAGGACAGCACTTATGCCATCCCGTCGTCCTCTTTGTTTTTTTCTGCATCTTTACAGCGTTTGCAGATGCCGTGAAAAGTGAGCCAGTGGTCTTTCACCGTAAATCCATAACGGCCTTCCACTACTTTCTCCACTTCACCGAGCAGATCTTCTTGGATTTCATCCACTACTCCGCACTCTAAACAAATCAAATGGTGATGAAAACGTGCTGCTCCCTCTTCGCGGAGATCATAGCGCGCCACTCCATCGCCAAAGTTAATTTTATCGACAACTTTTAATTCAGTCAGTAGTTCCAGCGTTCGGTAGACAGTAGCCAGTCCGATATCGGGTGCTTTCTCTTTCACTAAGAGAAATACATCCTCCGCACTTAAATGGTCTTCTTTATTTTCCAGAAGAACTGCTACAGTCGCTTCACGCTGAGGCGTCAACTTGTAGCTGGCCCCGTGCAATTGCTTCTTGATCCGTTCGATTCGGCTTTCCATACGACGCCCCCCTCAAATTGTCTCCATTATACCAAACTGTCTTTCAAGATGACAATAGAAAGGAAATGTTCCGTCCATCCGGTTTGATAATAGAGTTATTTCAGAAAATGAAAGATCGATAGTTCTAGCAACTGAATGATGAACAGCATGCCAATCAGCAGCGGAACAGCAGACAGCGGGCGATCTTTTCTTACAGCCGGTGCAGTGAAAAATGGCGGGTGCAACACGGTGCAAAGGATTAAAAACAGAAAACTTCCCGCCAGTTGAAACGGAAACCACCAGACTGCATACATGATGAGTTTCATGCCGCCGGACAATAAATATGTAGAAGACAGGCCGAACAGTACGCATTTCACAGCTCCAAACAACATAATGATGAATCGAAGCTTTTTATAGCGTGACAGGAAGAGCACGACTGCAATGAAAACAAAGGATGTAAGAAATGGAGACCAAACCACAGCCTCCCGACCTTTCACTACACGCTGGTCGTATAATCCTACAATCGTATCCATAGCTGCAGCCGGCCACTCCCTGAATAGTAAAGCGCCTCCTATATAACTGATTGCGAGTATAACGAATAAATAAACAAAAGACAATGATCGAGCCATAGTACAGGACACCTCCGCATCGTTTCTACAACATATGCTTGTCCGTACTAATTTATATTCAAATCAAAGACTTTTTGCGTACCAGACCGCCACAACAGTTTTGGCGTCATAAATTCGTTCATTTGCAATCAGTTCTTCCGCTTCTTCTATTGTTACTTCTATCACATTAATAAATTCGTCTTCATCGCCGGCTGCAGGATTTTCTACTATTTCTAAGTCTTGCGCTATGTAAAGGTGAATAATTTCATCCGCAAAGCCCGGCGAAGTGGAGAAACTCTGAAGATAGTTGAATGAATTCGCCCGGTAGCCTGTTTCTTCTTCCAATTCTCTGATTGCTGTCAATTCCGGCTCTTCCCCAGGCTCGATCTTCCCTGCCGGAATTTCCAGAATGGTCCGCTCCAGCGCTTTCCTGAATTGTTCCACCAAGACTAGTTTGCGGTCTGCAGTAATCGCAATAATTGCGACCGCGCCCGGATGTTTCACTAATTCTCTTTTTGCGATTTTTCCGTCAGGCAGTTCTACTTCATCAACTTGCATTGAAATCACTTTACCTGTAAAGATCTTTTCTGTCGAGAGGGTCCGCTCTTCAAATTTCATATAACCTCAACCCTTTCCATTGGTTTTCTTATCAGTTTTCATTGTACCATGAAAGGTAAAGGAGAGATGCAAATGAAGAAGCGAAAAGTAGGCTCGAGTGATTTATATGTCTCTGAGCTCGGTCTCGGCTGCATGTCACTGCCTGCCGAACTGAATTCGGCCCGTTCAGTATTGGATGAAGCAATCGAAAACGGTATTAATTATTTCGATACTGCAGATCTTTATGATAAAGGGACAAATGAAGAATTGATCGGTGCTGTGTTGAAAGAAAAGAGAAATGACCTGATTATTGCGACGAAGGCAGGAAACAAGTGGACTCCCGGCAAAGACGGCTGGGAGTGGGATCCTTCAAAAAAACATATTATGTCGGCAGTGAAAGACAGTCTGCGGAGGCTGCAGCTGGATACGATTGATTTGTATCAGCTTCACGGCGGTACAATGGATGACAATGCCGAGGAGACGATCGAAGCGTTTGAAGCATTGAAAACAGAAGGCGTCATCCGGGAATACGGAATCTCTTCCATCCGGCCGAATGTCATACAGCGTTTCCTTGAAAATAGCAGCGCTGTTTCCGTCATGATGCAGTACAGTCTGCTCGACAGACGGCCTGAAGAATATTTTCCGATGATCAAACAGTGCGGTGCATCGGTCGTCACGCGCGGAACGATTGCCAAAGGCCTGCTGACAGATGAAAGTATGGAACGTGTGACAAAAATGGGTGGTTTTGCATCCTATTCACACGCAGATCTGCAACGGACTGTACAGTCACTTTCTGAAATAACAACAGATTTTCATGCCGCTGCACTGGCATTTAATCTTAGGCAGCCGGTTGTCGCATCGGCTTTGATTGGCTCAAGAACATCTGAGCAGCTTCAGCAGACACTTGACGCTTACAGAACTCCGGTTGATCCCAAACTGCTGGATGAGCTGGAAAAGGTTACTGTCCAGCACGGCTATGAAGAACATCGGGTTGAAAGCTGAATATGTCCGATGCCTAAAAGCCAATTCACCTAATTATGCAGGTGAATTGGCTTTTTACTTACACGTATAATAATACGTACAAAGATACGTGCAATAATTTAACAGTATATTGTATAATGTAAGTAGCTTTTTACTATACTATAAGAAAGGGTGTTTGAAAGTGAGCGTGAAAACAATGGAGAAACCAGTGTTCAATGCCGATCAGCTGACTAGTGCATCAGAAGCTGCTAAGACATTTGGAAGTTTAAGAAAAAAAGCAAAAAAACAACCTCAATATATTACCGATAATGGCAAGGTGGATACTGTTGTATTGGAATACGGGTATTTTGAGGAAATGTATGCGAGATTAAAAGAACTGGAGCAGCTTGAAGAAGATCGTTTATTATTCGAAAGAATAGCCCGTCTAGATAACGATCCTGATTCTGCAACATCTTGGAAAGATCTAAAAAGTACCTGATCATGTCAGACAACGAAAGTAAGTTTGATATCCGGTTTGATGTTGGCGCTGCAAAGGAATATCAAAAAATCAAACAACCTGATCTAACGCTGGTAAATAAATCTATCGACGAGTTAATGTTCAGGGCTGATGAAATAGGGAAACCTCTAGGAAATAAACGGGACATGAAATTAGCGGGCTGCAGGGAAATAAAATTAAGAGATGCGGGAATAAGGATTATATACAGAGTCTCGAACGAAATAGTTGAAGTACTTCGGGTCGTGTATATTTTAGCCATAGAAAAAAGAAGCAGAGATTTTGTTTTTAAGATTGCTTCTGTGAGATTAAATGAGCTAAAAAACACTAATCAGATACTAGACAGCTTTGAAAAGGCAGGCAGGTATAAAAAGAGAGAGTAAAAGACCGCGATTTTGACATTTACATCGGCGGTCTTTTACATTTACTATTCTCTCTCTTCTTCAAGATTTATTATTGATCGATGCTTAGCTTTCGGTATCCCATAAAACTGTTCATAGCGGCACATTTTACAGGAACAATGTATTTTCCCTTTATTCAGCTTGCCGGCAACCGGCAAATATTTCTCTTCATAGCCAAGCACATTCCGCAAAATTGACAGCTTCTTTTTTATGATTCGTTCACGCTGATGCCGCGTGTAGGCACGTGTTCTTTTTTCTTTCATACAATGATCCAGCTCCTTTGACAGACCCCGGCTTGCAAAGAGTCTCAAAGGATGAAAACGGTACTCTTTACAAGCGGGGTATGGAGCTGGATACTCTTGTGTACATAATCAAAGTGTATGGTCCTCATTTCCGAATCGTATTTACTGCATATATTTGTTATTCAGTTTCACTTGATACCGCCACATTTCATGAAGATCACCTTGATAGGAAAAAACCTCTTTACCGATCAGTTCACGCAGTCTGTACTCGAGCCACTGGTCACCGGTGTATTGCTCTATATGTCCAAGCACTTCGCCAATGACACGGGCAGCAGGCATAAAATCGGGCTCTGTCTGTTCTTTATGAAGACGTTTTGCGCACTCGATAATGAAATCGTCGTGACGATCACTGTTTGAACCCCATAATTCCCCGTGCTCCCAAGTCCTCAGCACATCTTCCAACAGCAAAACATGATTCCCCTCTTCCTGAAGTGCACGCCGTTTTGCCGGCTTCAATGGCCGGAGTTCATACTGTTCATACAGTTCAAGCAGCTGTTCAGGAGCCATTTCTCCTGAATGCCGGTAATAATATTCTGTTTTCTGCTCCTGATATACATGAATATCGTGAAATGCTTTATTTGTATTCAGTTCAGACACTTCATTCGGCTGATCATTCAGCAGATACATCACAATTCGCAATCCGGTCTGCTCTGCGGCATTCTCGCCTGTCCAGACGATGATTGGCCGGGTCGGCGGGATGGCTTTTATTTGCTTCAGCGCCTTTAACAGCTCTTGTTCTTCCTGCTCGAAGTCACCAGGAAATGAATGGAAATGCTGCGACTGCCATTGATTCCGATTTCTGACACCTTGTTCTGTATGCAGGGATTCGACCGGCCCGACTGATAAAACACCCGGGACGACAATGACTTCTTCCGTCGTTTTATAAGGCTTCTTGCGGAATGCTGCTTTCAAACTGCCGCCGGCTGATCCTCCAAATATGATATGTACCGTTTCAGAGCCGCGATTTTCTTCTCTGTAGCTTATTTCGATCAATGATTCTTTCATAGCCTGCAGGGTTTCTTTTACTTCGCGCTCTTCACATTGTTCAAGACGCAAAAACATTAGATGCAAAAAGGACTTCACTTCTCGTTCATCCAATTTAGAAATAGCTTGTTTCAGCTGATTGATGTGTTCCATTCGCATACCTCTTTCCGCGCAACTAACTAATCCTACTGCTGCATAACTTTTATACATTATTCTACCACTTAACTATTCAAAAGACCGGTTTGGCGCGGCTTTCATTCCTTTTGGTTCGGTCAGCAATCCGTTTGGCGCGTTGAAGGGAAATAAACGTGCGGCTGTCGGCATTTTTGGTTCGGTTCCTAAGTCTTTTGGCGCGGTTAGATACTTTTTTGGCGCGGCACTTTATCGGGGAAACCCTTTGCCGAACTAAAAAAACTGCCCTGAAAGTGATTTCCACTTCCAAGACAGCTATTTTACTGCATCTATTACTTACTTTGAGCTGACGCACTGACCAGAACAGAAGAAGATCCGTCATTCCGAACTGCCGTCTGACTTTTCATTTCTGCAGTTTGCTGTTCGGTCGGTTTCTTTTTAGAAGGAATCATATTAAAAATGATATTCAAGAAAATCGCTGTGAGACTGCCGAGTACGATACCGTTGCTTGTCAAAATCTGTACGCTATCTGGCAATCCTGCAAATAACTCAGGAACAACTTGAACACCAAGGCCGATGCCTACTGAACAGGCCACAATCATTGCATTGTCCTGATTTTTTGAAATTACAGGACTCAGCATTTTAATTCCCTGCGCTATAACCATACCGAACATCGCAACCATCGCTCCGCCAAGTACAGCGTTAGGAATAATGATGGCAAGTGCAGCCACTTTCGGAAGGAGGCCCAGAGAAATCAACATGATCGCAGTCACAAGAATGACACGCCGTGATTTCACACCTGAGATTTGCATGAGTCCGACATTCTGAGAAAATGTCGTGTAAGGAAACGCATTGAAAATCCCGCCGATCACAGAAGCCAGTCCTTCCGCACGGTATCCCTTTTTCAGTTTCTCCTGATCGATTTCCTCATCACAAATATCTCCAAGCGCGAAATAAACACCAGTTGACTCGACCAATGAAACCATTCCAACAAGCACCATTATCACAATAGGAAGTACATGGAACGTTGGAGTTGCTAAATAAAACGGTGCTACCATATGCACATAAGAAGCTTCCTGAGCATTTGAAAAATCGACTATCCCCAGGAAAACAGCCGCAACAGTACCGACTACTAAACCAAGCAAAATCGATATCGATTGCAGGAATCCTGAAGAAAACTTATATAGCAGCACGATGAACAGCAATGTCCCAAATGAAAGGCCTATATTCGTCATGGAACCGAAATCCGCAGCCCCCTGACCGCCACCCATATTATTAATCGCCACGGGTATCAATGTAATCCCGATGATTGTTACGACTGATCCCGTAACGATCGGCGGGAAGAAACGTACAAGTCTTCCGAAGAAGCCGCTGATCACAAATATAATTGCCCCAGAAGCAATAACCGAACCGTAAATAGCCGAAATACCATATTCATTCCCGATTAAAATCATTGGTCCGACAGCGGTAAATGTACAACCCAGGACGACAGGAAGACCGATGCCGAAAACTTTATTGCGGGAAATTTGAAAGAGTGTGGCAATCCCGCACATTAAAATATCAATAGAAACCAGATACGTCAGCTGTGTCGGTGTCAATCCGATCGCATTTCCTACAATCAGCGGGACCAGTACTGCACCGGCATACATGGCCAGTAAATGTTGAAAACCAAGTAAAGTAGTTTTCATCAGACAGTTTCCTCCCCGACGAATTGAACTCTGCCATTTTGCAGTGACTGAACTTCAGCCAGTGATTCCACACGAACGCCTGCTTGACGTATAAGCTTTGCACCTGTCTGGAACGACTTTTCGATAACGATTCCCACGCCTGCAATTGTCGCGCCTGACTGCTGTGCAATATCTATTAATCCGAGTGCCGCCTGCCCATTCGCCAGGAAATCATCGATCAGCAATACGGTATCTTCATTTGTAATAAAATCTTTGGCAACAGAAATATCATTTGATTCTTTCTTTGTGAATGAATAGACCTTTGCCGTGTACAGTTGATCCGTCAATGTTAGAGACTTGCGCTTTCTCGCAAAGACAACAGGCACTCCTAAAATAAGTCCAGCCATCGCTGCAGGAGCAATACCCGAAGATTCAATCGTGACGATTTTCGTGATGTTGTGATCGCTGAACCGTGAAACGAATTCCTTGCCGATTTCATACATCAATGCCGGATCGATCTGATGGTTCAAGAATGAATCGACTTTCAATACCTCTTCTGATAATACTTTACCTTCTTGACGAATCTTGTCTTTTAGCAACTCCACAATATTGTGCTCCCTTCGAATTTACACAAATATAAAAAGCGCACATGCCAATCCCCATATAAACTATGAGAGAGCGGCATCTGCGCTTGTAAAGATGAAAAAGCATTTTCCCGCCCGACGGCAAGAAAAGCTGCTTTTCATACTCCCTCATAGGCGGTCCGTTTACGGCGGACCGGTAGAAACTTGCGAGCCATATTCCCGCGATTATATGAGTCCTATTTAACTGAATGCTAACAGTATAGCACGATTCGACAAATTTTCAATATGTAAATTCTTCATACAAATTGACAATTTTGTTGCAGCTTTATTTTCAGAGTTCTAGACAAATATAATAGATGACAGATAGATTACGATTCCTACAGTAAAACTGCTGGCTATAGTAGTAAACAGAACAATCTGTGCTGCGAGTTCTGCCTCGACATCATATTCCAATGCCAATGTGGAACTGTTTCGCGATGTAGGGAAACAACTGGCAATCCATAATGACTGAGCGGTTACTCCATCAATTTTTAAAAGCAGAATGAGCAGCAGGGCAATGGCAGGCGAAAGAATGAGACGGCCAAATGCACTGAGGAAAATCAGCCGGTTCCACAAAGTTTTCACTTTAATTTGCGCTAGTTGAGCTCCTAACGTTATCAAGGCAATCGCGATAAAAGCATCTGATAAATGACTGACCGGCAATTCGATAAAATTAGGCAGCCGGATATCCGCCAGATTGAGCAGCGCGCCGATCCACAGGGCATGTATGATGGGCATCTTGATAAATTGTTTGACTATAGAAATCCCCGACTGCGTGGAGGAGACCAGATTAAACAGTCCATATGAGTAAGTGAGCAGATTTTGATAGACAATGATAATAATCTGAATTGACACGCCGAGAGGACTCGAATGAAATACCAACTGACTGACGGGCAGTCCATAATTTCCTGAATTAATCAAAACGATACTATTCTTCATTACAGCTGACTGCTGGCGGTTCAGACGAAGCATTTTACTGAAGACATGACCGGTCACAATCAGCAAAGAACTGAATAAAATGACAAAAAACAATACATCCAGCAAGACTTCTATATTAATGACAGTATGATATAAGTTCATGAAAACGGCAGCGGGTATTAAACAATACGTCAGTATATTCCCCAGTGCTTTGACGTTAAAAGTAAATTTTATTTGCAAAATAACACCAATTGCTAATAAAATCAGCATCGGTGTGATAACATTTACAAAGACTATGAGTAAGTATCCCATAAAGGATTCTCCTTTCTGCATTTGCAGCTGCCTACTTCTCAGAACAATCTTCACGGAATATAGGAGGCTTCACAATCTTGAAATCACAACCAGAACGTCCGAACAAGCATTTACATTTTCCCAAAAGTCAATGGATACTGCTAGCCGGAATTTTATTCATTGCATCAACTATTCGATCTCCGCTTACTTCGGTGGGTCCTATTATTGGGTCCATACGTGATCAATTGCAAATATCCAATTCATTAGCAGGGTTTCTGACAACCATTCCCCTGCTCGCATTTGCCATTGTATCACCTTTTGCTCCGCGGCTTTCGAAGAGATATGGTCTCGCGCCTACCCTGTTCTATGCCCTTTTGATATTAATGGCCGGCATATTAATGAGGTCAGAAGGATCGAGCAGCCTGCTGTTAATCGGTACTTTTTTGATCGGCGTAGGAATCGCATTCGCAAACGTTCTGCTGCCGAGTTTATTAAAACTAAGTTTTCCTTTACATATCGGACTGATGACAGGCTTATATTCGGTTTCAATGAATCTTTCAGCTACTCTTGCCTCAGGTATTGCAGCACCAATTGCTAATCATACCTCATATGGCTGGCAAGGAGCACTAGGAATTTGGGGAGTCATTACATTTTTAGCGATCATCGTCTGGATTCCTCAAATTCGGAAGAAACGTGACGTCGAAAAGGAAATAGCAAAAAACGTGAAAGTCCAAGTGAAGACTCCACTCTGGAAATCACCGATCGCTTGGAGTGTCACCTTTTTCATGGGTCTGCAATCATTTTTATTCTATACAACTTCCTCATGGATTCCTGTCGTTCTGCAATCGACAGGATTTTCGGACGAGGCAGCGGGCTGGATGCTTTCCTTAGTTCAGTTTGCGCAGTTGCCTATGCTGTTTATCATACCAGTCATCGCGGATAAGATGAGAAATCAAAGAGTACTGGTTGCTGCCATACTAGTCTGTTATTTGCTCGGATACGGCGGCGTACAGTTCGGCAGCGAAAGCTTAACAGCATTATGGATGATCTTCATCGGTCTCGGCGGCGGTTCTGCATTCGGCCTGTCGATGATGTTCTTCACACTTCGAACAGCCACACCAGAACAGGCTGCATCACTTTCCGGCATGGCACAGTCTATCGGCTACTTGCTGGCAGCAGTCGGGCCGGTGCTGTTCGGCTACCTGCACGACTGGACAGGTTCTTGGACTCTACCACTTTATGTATTCATGCTGATCGCATTCCTCATCTTCCTATCAGGGATATATGCAGGAAAAGATCGGGTCATTTCGGAAGACACGCAAACCTCATGAGAAAAAGAGCAGGTGCCTCGGCACTTGCTCTTTTTTGATCATTCAAAAATCAATTCAGCTGAGATCGGACAATGGTCACTGCCAAGGACTTCTGCATGAATTTCGCTTCTTTGGAGAGTGGGCTGGAGACGCTTCGAAAGCAGTACATAATCAATCCGCCAGCCGATATTACGCGCTCTGACATCCCGCATATAGGACCACCACGTATAAGCCCCTGTTACATCCGGATGAAGGTAACGGAAACTGTCAATAAAGCCAGCCTCATGCAGTCGCGACATTCTGCTCCGTTCCTCCATCGTAAACCCTGAATTGCCATGATTGGATTTCACATTGAATATGTCAATCTCTTCATGAGCTACATTCAAATCGCCACAGTAAATGACTGGCTTCAGCTGATCCAGAGCAGTAAGATGAGCCAGCATTTCATCTTCCCACTCCAGCCGGAAATGCAATCGCGCCAAGTCTCTCTGTGAATTGGGCGTATAGCAGTTTACTAAGTAAAACTCCTCAAATTCAAGTGTCAGCACCCGGCCTTCCACTTCATGATCCTTGCCATTCAGGCCGTACTGCACAGAAACTGGACGTTGCTTTGTGAAGACAGCAGTGCCCGAATACCCTTTTTTCTCTGCATAATTCCAATATTGTTCATATCCTTCAAAAGGAAGTTCAATCTGCCCTTCCTGACATTTGATTTCCTGCACGCAGAAGATATCTGCCTGTGACTGTTCAAAAAAGTCATGGAAGCCCTTTTTCACACAAGCCCGTATTCCGTTAACATTCCAAGAAACAATCTTCAAATCTACACAACCTGTCTATTCAATCAATTAACTTCCATTAAAACTGACAGCCAATTTCGCCGCCAGTTCTGCATTCGATTTCACTAATGCGATATTTGCTTCCAGACTCTTGCCGCCGGTCAGTTCCTGAACTTTTTTCAGCATATGAGGTGTCAATTCTTTACCGCTGATTCCGAGCTCTTCGGCTTCCTCCAAGGCATCTGATACCAATTGCTCCATATACTCCTGATCCATTGCATATTGTTCAGGAATAGGGTTGGCTATGATCGCGCTCCCTTCAAGGCCTAAGTTCCATTTCACCCGCAGCATCTCTGCTATTAATTCCACGTCGTCTACTTGATAGTCTACACGATGGGAACTGCCTCTTGTATAGAAAGCAGGGAAAATATCTGTCTGATAGCCCATGACCGGCACCCCTTTGGTCTCCAGATACTCAAGTGTTTTGCCCAGATCCAAAATAGATTTTGCTCCTGAGCAGACTACCGCCACGCTTGTCCGTGAAAATTCGTCCAAATCTGCTGATATGTCCATTGTTTGCTCCACTCCGCGATGTACACCGCCGATTGCTCCTGTCGTGAATACACGGATCCGCGCCAAGTCTGCAAAAAACATCGATGCTGCAACAGTTGTAGCCCCTGGTTTTTTTGTTGCGATCAGATAGCTGATATCTCGTCTGGACGCTTTAACGACACCTTTGCTGTCTCCAAAACGTTCCAACTCTTCATCTGTCAGACCAATTTTAATTTTGCCGTCCATAATCGCAATTGTTGCAGGGACTGCGCCGTTATCCCGGACTATCTGCTGTACTTCACGCGCCGCTTTAACATTTTCAGGATAGGGCATGCCGTATGTAATAATTGTCGATTCCAATGCGACAATCGGCTTGCCGTATTTCATCGCTTCTTTGACTTCTTCCGAATATGAAACATATCTCCTCATCTGACTCTTCCCCTTTACCGTTCGATTACTCTATCTTCATAATAATCATTATATACTATTAATTCAATGCTCATCGTCGATTATCTGGGAGAGCGTGTAACTTTCTAAGTCCCATCCCGTATCCTCTCCAAGTACTAATTGTGCTAATATTTTTCCGGCCAGAGGACCGACTGTTAAACCTGAAGATCCTAATCCGTTTGCCGCGAAAATGTTTCCAAAGTCCGGCAGTGCGCCGATGACCGGCATGAAGTTTGGTGTATGCGGTCGTATGCCTACCCGGACTTCCTTAATTTCGGAATTACATAAACCGGGGACCATCGGGATTACCTGATTCAATATTTCCAGCATGCCGCCGGCTGTCGGCTGAATATCGAAATTATGCGTTTCCTCATGTGTTGCCCCTGCAACAAATCTGCCATTTTGAAATGGCACCACATATTGTGTTGCCGGCGGCATGATGACAGGCCATTTCTCTGTTTCTGCTTCATCTGCCTGCAAATGAAGGATTTGCGCTTTCTGTCCTGAAATTTGAAGTTTTTTTCCCAGAGGCTCTGTAAATTCATTCGCCCAGGCGCCTGCTGCTACAATGAATTTATCCCCTTCAATTAACTCGCCGTCTACTATAACTCCTGCAACCCGCCCATTCTGTACGAAGGGGTGTGCAGACCCCTTGACTAGCTTAACACCTTGCCGTACCGCTGCACTTTCGAGCGCATTCCGCAATGCCTCGCCGTCCACTTTTGCGGCGCCTGAAATCCAGACAGCCTGATAACTTTCTGACAGTAATGGAAAACGGGCTTTCATTTGCTCTGCGCTGAGCAATTCAACCTCACCGATCTCCGGAGCAGTTTTTTTCCGTTCCTCTACTAGTGAAAACTTTTTCTTAAGTTTTTCAATATCTGTATGTATTGCCAATGCCCCTGCTTGAATGTAACCTGTATCCTTCTCTCCTGCTTCTTCTAATGAACGGATCAATTCTGGGTAATAGGCAGCTCCCGCAGAAGCGAGCGCGTACCATGCTTTATTACGTCTCTGAGAAGCCCAAGGACAAATGATGCCAGCAGCGGCTTTCGTTGCCTGTCCGGCCTCTTCTCTGTCGATGACAACCACTTCAGCATCTCGCCCAGCAAGATGATAGGCAGCAGAAATTCCGACAATTCCTGCACCGATTATGATAACTTTTTTCACTTATTTCCACTCCTTTTTGTATAAGTTTCGAAATCGACAAATTTTTCACTTTATTTTTTTTAAAAAAGCAGTATAATAAGTCTATTCGAAATTATATTTTCGGAATATTCTACATCTGAGGAGAACTGATGATTATGACGAGATTACCTATACAAATACAGCTTACGCAAAGTAAAAAAGAAAAGCCTGATCCATCCACTCTGGTTTTCGGTAAAACATTCACGGATCATATGCTTGTCATTGACTACGAAGAAGGCAAAGGCTGGCACAGTCACCGCGTCATTCCCTACGCTCCTTTAACTCTCGATCCGGCTGCTATTGTCCTGCATTACGGTCAAACCGTATTTGAAGGAATGAAAGCCTATAAATCGGAAGATGGAACAATTCGTTTATTCCGTCCGGAAGAAAACATGAAACGTCTAAATTACTCACTCGACCGTCTATGCATGCCGAGAATCGATGAAGAGAACGCCATGTACGCACTCAATCAACTTCTTCAGATTGATAAAGAATGGATTCCTACTCTTGATGGGACTTCATTATATATTCGGCCATTTGTAATTGCAACGGAAGCTTTCCTCGGCGTAGCGCCTGCTAAAAAGTATCAGTTTTATATGATCCTGTCGCCGGTCGGCTCTTATTATAAAGAAGGAATTCATCCGGTAAAGATTTTAGTCGAAAATGAATTTGTCCGTGCAGCAAAGGGCGGAACAGGCAGTGCGAAGACCGCCGGCAACTACGCCTCCGCTTTAAAGGCTCAGCAGGTGGCCGATCAGCAGGGCTATTCACAAGTGCTGTGGCTGGACGGTGTGGAACGTAAATATGTAGAAGAAGTCGGTAGTATGAATATCTTCTTCAAAATAAACGGGGAAGTCGTAACACCAGCAATTAACGGCAGTATTTTAGAAGGTATCACCAGAAAATCCATCCTTCAAATGCTTCGGCATTGGGATATCCCTGTAGCTGAGCGTCAAATTTCGATGGATGAAATTCGTACTGCCTATGAAACCGGCGAACTGGAAGAAGTATTCGGCACCGGTACAGCCGCAGTCATCTCTCCAGTCGGCGAACTCAACTGGGACGGCTATAAAATGGTAATTGGAAATGGTGAAACCGGCGAACTTTCCAAAAAGCTTTATGATACGCTGACTCATATCCAGACCGGCAAAGAAGAGGATCCGTTTAATTGGGTATACGAAATTAAAAAGACACTTGCTCAGCTTGCATAATGTCTATTCACCTGTAAATAGTAAAGCGGCTCCTGATCCATTTCGGAACAGGGGCCGCTTTTTTCTATACAGAGAGCAATGCCGCATCGCTGGTCAGCTGCTCACCGCGAATTCGCTGGAACTCATCCATCAGTTTTGCAATCGTTAAGTGCTGCTTTTCTTTTTCTTCAACTTCCAGGATGATCTGTCCCTTGTCCATCATAATCAGACGGTTTCCAAGGTCCAGGGCCTGCTGCATATTATGTGTCACCATCAGCGTCGTCAGTTGATCCTGCTCGACTAAACGCTTCGTCAGATCCGTAATGAGCTCTGCCCTTGAGGGATCAAGAGCAGCGGTGTGCTCATCCAGCAATAAAATTGACGGCTGTGTAAATGTCGCCATCAGCAGAGACAATGCCTGACGTTCACCGCCTGACAGCAATCCCACTTTCGCTGTCATTCGATCTTCCAAATTCAAATGGAGAGTTTCGAGAGACGTACGGAATAGATCTTTGCGTTTCTTATCGACCCCGCGATGAAGCGAACGCCGCTTATTGCGTGAGTATGCCATCGCCAGATTCTCTTCGATCGTCATAGTCGGCGCGGTACCTGCCATTGGATCCTGGAAAACCCGCCCGATCATCTTGGAGCGCTTAAATTCAGCTAATCTGGTTACTTCTTTTCCATCAATTAAAATACTGCCGAAATCAGGCGTCAACGCTCCGGAAATCATATTCATCATCGTGGATTTTCCGGCTCCGTTACTGCCGATGACCGTTACAAAATCACCCGGCTTCAAATGAAGATTGATCTGATCCAGCGCGACTTTTTCGTCAGGGGTCGCCTCATTAAAAATCTTATTGATTTGGTCGAGTTTCAACAATGCTGTGACCCCCTTGTATTGCTTTCATTTCCATTCGTTCTGCCTGCCGTTTTGCTTTGCGGGCTTTTTCCCGTCTTTTTTCAAGAATTTGAGGAATAATCAGCGCCGCAATAACAATTACAGCTGTGATTAATTTCATATCACCGGAATCCAAAATCTTCACACGCAATGAAAGCCCTAGGACGATACGATAAATGACCGCTCCGACAACTACCGCCAATGTCGTGCGGAAAATCGTCTTCGTTCCGAAAATAGCTTCACCGATAATAACAGATGCCAGACCGATGATAATCATTCCGATTCCCATTCCGTTATCGGCAAACTTTCCATACTGTGCAATCAGAGATCCTGCGAACGCAACCAGTGCATTCGAGATTCCCAGACCTAAAATAACAAGCGTGTCAGTATTTGCAGAAAAACTGCGGATCATCTTTTTATTGTCGCCTGTTGCACGGATTGCCAGACCGACTTCTGTCTGCAAAAACCAATCTGCAATGACCTTAATCAGAATCACGACGACGATCATTAAGAACAATGTACCCCATGTAGAAGGTAAATGTTCGAGACCCAGTCCCGACAGGAAACCATTGATGGCCCCGTCAATACCCAGGTTACTCCAGAATCCCTGGAACTTGCTGAATATTGTTTCCGAATTTAAAAGCGGAATATTTGGACGGCCGACTGAGCTTTCAGTCGTCAATCCCATTATCCGAAGGTTTATCGAGTAGAGGGCTATCATCATGAGGATTCCGGATAAAAGTGGGTTGATTTTTCCTTTTGTATGTAACAAACCTGTGATACATCCAGCAAAAAACCCGACCACGATAGCAGTCAGTGTCGCAACAAGGGGATGATAATCAAATACGATCATCGTAGCCGCTACAGCAGCACCCGTTACGAAGCTTCCGTCTACCGTTAAATCTGGAAAATCAAGCACCCGGAATGTAAGATACACTCCGAGCGCCATGATCGCATAGATGATACCCTGCTCAACTGAGCCAAATACAGCTGAAAACATGCAAGATCATCTCCTAAATTATTCTGTCGTTTCTGCATTCCAGTCTTTCTGAATTTCCAGACCAATCATTTCTGCAGTTTTTTCATTCAACACTAACTTTAAGTTTTGAGGAACTTGTACTGGGAGTGAATCAGGAGTCGCTTCACCTTTAAGGATCTTCGCTGCCATTTCCCCGGCTTCGTAGCCGATGTCATAGTATTCAAAACCATAAGCACCCAGTCCGCCGCGTTCAACTGAATCGAACTCGCCGACCATCATTGGAAGTTTGTTATCATTCGCTACAGAAACTACAGATTCAAGAGCAGATACTACCGTATTGTCTGTAATGATATAAAGTGAATCTACTGAACCAATCAATGACTCAGCTGCTTGTTTTACATCAGCAGAAGTGGCAACTGATGCTTCCACTACTTCCATATCCATATCTTTTAAAATTTCTTTTACTTGGTCTACCTGCAGGCGAGAGTTTTGCTCTCCAGAGTTGAAGATCATGCCTACTTTTTTCGCACTAAGCTCTTCTTTCAAAAACTTCATAGTATTCGAAATCGCTTCCGGATGGTTATCGATAGTTCCCGTTACGTTGCCGCCCGGCTCTTCATTGGAAGCAACCAATTCTGCAGCTACTGCATCTGTTACAGAAGTAAAAATAATAGGAATATCCTGTGTCGCACTTGCTGCTGCCTGTGCACTTGGCGTAGAGTTAGCAAAAATCAAATCCACACCAGCTCCAGCCAGGTTGTTTGCAATTGTAGAGTTCGAGCTTTGATCATTCTGCGCGTTCTGCTTATCGTACTCTACATCCAATCCTGCATCTTCAATTGCTTTTTGGAACCCTTCAAACGCAGAATCTAAAGATGGATGTTCGACAATTTGTGTAACACCAATCGTGTATTTTTTTCCTTCGCTTTCTTTATCATCATTTTTATCGTCTGACGATGAACCTGATGACTCCTTATTCCCTCCGCATGCAGCCAATACAAGCACGATACTGAATAGTGCAGCTGCGTAAGTCATCCAACGCTTCTTCATTCAAAATCCCCCTATACTTTTCTCTCTACTGCCCTGTCGTTTTATTCAGAAAAGGCAATAATTATACGTTATCGTACACTCTAGTTACCTATACGTCAATGCATTATTCAATATTTTAAGTAAATTCTCATAAGTCAAGAGACATTTTACGAACAATTATTTATAAATTCCGATAATTCGGCATGCAAATGTCTTTTTAAAAGAAATCAGCCAAGCACATACTTTCTGTGCTTGGCTTTCGTTCCTCTTTATTTCCTATAATTCGTAGTTCAAAAATTGCTTCGTGCGCTGCTGCTTCGGTGTCTGAAAAATGTCACGAGGCGTCCCTTCTTCTACAATCTTTCCTTCATCCATAAAGATTACTCGGTTCGCAACGCTGCTCGCAAACTCCATTTCGTGCGTGACGACAATCATCGTCATATGCTCTTCAGCAAGTTTTTTCATGACAGACAGTACTTCTTTAGTCAGCTGCGGATCCAGAGCCGACGTCGGCTCGTCAAATAATAAAATATCAGGATTCATCATGAGTGCCCTAGCTATTGCCACGCGCTGTTTTTGACCGCCTGAAAGCCTCGACGGCAGTTCGTCACGTTTATCTGCAAGCCCTACTTTTTCCAGCAGTTCTATACTCCTGTCACTGTAAGCTTTCGCCTGCTCTTTTTTCACCAGTTTCGGCGCCAATTCCAAATTCTGCTTCACTGTCAGATGAGGGAATAGATTGAATTGCTGAAACACCATCCCCATCCTCGCAATGATTTTTTTGCTGTCCGCAGGCTTTGCATAGACACCATCACTTACCAGATTATCACCGTCAACAGTAATACTTCCGCCGTTCACTTCTTCCAGCTGAATCAAGCTTCGCAGCATCGTGCTCTTGCCCGATCCAGATGGCCCGATAATCGCGAGCACATCATTTTTTTCTACTGCAAAAGTTAAGCCCTTCAATACTTCTAACGGGCCGAATGACTTCTGTAAGTTGTTTACTTCAATGAAAGACATACCTTTTCTCTCCTCAATCGTATTGCAGCTTTCTCTCCAGATATTTAAATATAATTGTCAATCCAAAGGCAATCAGCAGATAAATACCGGCCGCGATAAAAAATGGAATGATCGTGAAATCCCGATTGACCACTGTCTGTGCATAATGCAGTAATTCAGGCACCGCGACTGCATACAGCAATGCTGTGTCCTTGACTAACGACACCGATTCATTCGCAATAGGCGGCAGCGTCACACGAAACATCTGGGGCAGAACGACTCGGACGGTTGTCTGCCATTTTGACAGCCCCAGTACTTGCGAAGCTTCATATTGTCCTTTATCAATCGAGATCAGCCCGCCGCGGAAAATTTCAGCGAAGTAGGCTGCATAATTCAGGATAAATGCCAGTGTTGCAGCAACGAATCGGTCCAAAACCAGGAACTCTCCAATTACCGGCAGAAGTGGCAAACCAAAAACAAAGAACAATAGCTGCAATAACAAGGGAGTCCCACGCATGATATATATATAGGTCTGCGCCAAATACGAGATTGGTTTAATACTACTTCTTACGGCAAGTGTCAGCATAAAACCGATTGGTACTGACAGCACAATTGCGAGTACAAACAGCAATACAGTCGCTTTGGCACCTTGCAGCATCGGGATCAGCATAGACATAAAATATTCTAACGTCATTTTTTATTCCTCCAAAAAGCATAGCAAATTTCTTAATCTCACGAAAGTACAGCTGCAGAAATCGATTCTGCAGCTGCTGTAATCCTCTTAACGAAGCACCTTATCTTCACCGAACCATTCTGTTGAAATTTCAGCTGCCGTTCCATCTTCATTCATCTTATCAAGGGCTTTCTGAAGGTTTTCCAGCAATTCTTCATTACCTTTCTTCACACCAATGCCGTATTCCTCAACAGCTAATGAACCGTCAAGCTTTTTGAAGATACCTTCTTCTGTGGTCATATAATAATCAATGACTACTTCGTCAATGACAACCGCATCCAGACGGCCTGTTTTCAAGTCTGTCAATGCCAGAACGTTATCCGCAAATTCCGTCACTTTTTTAACTTTTTCATGTATCGGATCACTTTCAAGCGCCGGGCCGGCTGAAGACAGTGCCTGCAAGCCAACTTCTTTGCCATCTAAGTCTTCTACTTTTTCTATGTCTGAATCAGCTAATGTCACGACTACTTGATTATTATCCAAATAAGGTTTTGTAAACAGCACTTTTTCCTTACGCTCATCCGTAATCGTATACCCGTTCCAAATTAAATCAATTCGGCCGCTGCTCAGTTCAGTTTCTTTCGTTTTCCAATCAATCGGCTGGAATTTTGCTGTAGCCCCCATATGCTCGACAGCCGCTTTAGCCATATCAATATCAAAACCTACCAGTTCATTTTTATCGTCTCTAAAGCCCATCGGTGCAAACTTATCATCGACTCCGATGACAATTTCCTGACTTTTTTGGTCTGTTTCTTTGTCTGTTTCAGAGCCTGTACTGTTCTTGTCAGAAGAATCTGCCCCGCATCCCGCGATAAGTAATAACACTGCTGTAAACCAAAACGTGAAAATGGTCTTTTTCATAAAATCCCCCTCTTCCTTTTAACGCTTTACCTTAGTAAAGAATTAATATACTATAAAAATACCATTAGATACTCAAAATGAAAAGCCCTAAACTACTGATTTCTTTTTGCCAAATAAAAAAAGAATAGACAGCAGCCTATTCTTTCTCTTTTATTTAGTTCTGCGGAACACTTTGTGGCCGTCATAGGAAAATATAAGCGGCTTGTTTTCAAGCACTGTTTCAAGATGAACAATCCGGCCCCACAGCTGATGAATGAATGGCAGCACATGCTCAAGATAAGGAAGATCGAGCTCTGTCTCTTCATATCGGTGCACCAGGTAAAGTTCCCCGTTACGCATATAATCGCCGTCCTCTACGACAATATACGGAAATCCGCCATTGACACGCATATTAATCAGCTGGCTGCGAATTGATTCCGCTTCCTGATTGGACACCTTATACATATTATCCTGTTTCTGAAATACATATAAATCTTCTGATTTAATCAAATCATTTGATAGATAATTCCGAATAAAAGATGTGTCATTTTCAATTTCGCGTGCTTCAAAAATCTTTTCACGGCCTGTCATTGCCCGATCACCGAGTTCTGCCGCTTTCTTTGCCAGCAGATCCTGCTTTCTCTCGATATCTTCATACATTTTAACGCCTAAGTAATATGGATTAATGGATGTTTTTGACGGTTGCAGCACATTCGCATTAAGCTTTGCAAACTCGATTGTTTCCGATGGAGACAAATCCATTTTGCGCAAGATTTTCTGATGCCAATAAGAAGCCCAGCCTTCATTCATGATTTTCGTCTCCAGCTGCGGCCAGAAATAGAGCATCTCTTCGCGAAGCATTGTCAGAATATCCGACTGCCACTCTTTCAGATTGCGGCTATTTTCCAGAATGAAAAGCAAAAGGTCCTTTTCTTGCTGGACCGGATGTTTTTTGTGCATTTCGATCGATTGCTGTCCTGTTACTGTTCGCTGATCAAGTTTCCACAAATCATCATATTCAGACTTCCTCGGATGCTGTGTTTCAAAGGCATCTGCTGAGGGTTTGATATCCCGTACTATGCTCGGATCCACATGCTCCTGAACAGCGAGCACCGCATCCAGGAACTCTTCCACCTGCTGCTTACCGTAGCGAATTTCATAATCTGCTATGCGTTCTGCCGTTGCCGCCATACTTTCTACCATGTCTTTCCGCGTCTTGGAAAAATAAATATTATTTTTAAAGAAATCACAATGTGCCAGAACATGCGCGATAATTAATTTATTTTGAATCAGGCTGTTTGTATTAAGCAAGAATGCATAGCAGGGATTGGAGTTGATGACAAGCTCGTAGATTTTGCTAAGCCCGATATCATATTGAAGTTTCATCTTATGAAACTGCTTGCCAAAACTCCAGTGCGTAAAGCGGGTAGGCATGCCATATGCACCAAACGTGTACAAAATATCCGCAGGGCAGATTTCATAGCGCATTGTATAAAAGTCAAGTCCGAATCCGTTTGCGATCTCTGTTATTTCATCAATTGCCTGTTCCAATTCCCGGTATCCAGTCAGCGGAATCCCTCCGTTCGCTTTTCAAAAAACTTCTTTAGCGCAAAGTAGACATCACGATTCTTCTGTAAAATATAATAGTTGAATTTTGGATGCTCAATCGATTTATATGCCGACATCAATGTCGACATTCTACGATGCTCATTGACTTCGGCATAACCGAACATATTGGATATTCTCAATAGCTCCTCGACATATTCAAGACATTTACGATTATCACTCGTCATGTTTTCTCCATCTGAGAAGTGTACCGGATAAATATTATAACTGGCTGGAGGATAAGATTCCTTGATGAGATAAAGAGCTTTTTCATATGCTGACGAACACTTAGTCCCGCCGCTCTCTCCTTTATTGAAAAAAATTTCTTCCGTCACAACTTTCGCTTCTGTATGGTGTGCAATGAATTCAATATCCACCGTTTCATATTTCGTGCGCAAGAATTTCGTCATCCAGAAAAAGAAACTTCTTGCCATGTACTTTTCGAACTTCCCCATCGAACCGCTTGTGTCCATCATCGCCAGCACAACGGCTTTTGACTGATGTTTCTCTACGGGATTCCACGTCTTAAAACGCAGATCATCTTCTAAAATCGGTGCAATTTCCGCTTTCCCCTCCATTGCATTTCGTTTAATTGCAGACAGCAGCGTTCGCTTTTTATCCAGATTTCCAATCAAGCCTTTTTTTCTGATATCTGTAAAATCGATGTCTTCAATTGTTGTGGCAGATTGTTCTTTCTGCTCTAAATTAGGCAGCTCCAGCTCTTTGAAAAGCATTTCTTCAATCTCTTCTACTGTCACTTCTGTTTCATATATATCCTGCCCCGGCTGATCTCCCGCTTCTTTTCCTGTGCCTTGCTGCCCTTTTTGCTGTTCTCCCTGTGCTACAACATCTCCAATTTTGCTGTCGCCTGTTCCCTGGCCGACATGCTTGGACTTATCATGATTATAGCGTATCTTAAATTCGTCCAGAGAACGGATTGGAATTTTAACGACATTTTTACCGTTGGATAATATTATGTTTTCTTCACTGATTAAGTCTGGTAAATTACTTTGCAAAACCTCTTTAATTTTATCCAGATGGCGTTGCTGATCCTGATGACCTTTGCGATGGAGAGACCAATTTTCCTCGGTAACGACAAATCGACTTTTCTCGTTTTCTTCCATTCGAATCCCCGCCTATCTCTCGTACAATCTGTTTCCCCTATCATATGCGGCAGACTTTTAATTATTGACTAAATGTTCAGGAAACACAATTTAGTTGGTGTGGTGTCGTTGCTCGGTCCTGCAGAGCGTTTGAATGAAGTATTTGTTTGTAATTTAATCTCGCTTCGGCGCTGGGGGGATTGCTTTACGCCATGAGCCAGCTGGCAAAGAGCACGCCAGTTGTCTCATAGCCACGGCCGACCCCGCAGTTGCGCCTTCGCTGGTGTGGGGAATGTATGTAATGCTGCTTTTTGCAGAGTGCGTATTTAGTTGGTTTTGTTTTGTTGCTCGACTTTGCAAGAGATTTGAACGAAGTGTGTGTTTGCAGTTTAAACTCGCTTCGGCGCTGGGGGATTGCCTTACGTGATAAGCCTACTGGCGAAGGACATGCCAGCAGTCTCATCACAACGGCCGACCCCGCAGTTGCGCCTTCGCTGGTGTGAGGAATGTATTTCATTCTGCTTTTTTGCAGAGTGTGGATTTAGTTGGTTTTGTTTCGTTGCTCGACTTTGCAAGAGATTTGAACGAAGGGTGTGTTTGCAGTTTAAATTCGCTTCGGCGCTGGGGGATTGCCTTACGCTATGAGCCTACTGGCAAAGAGCGCGCCAGCAGTCTCATAGCAACGGCCGACCCCGCAGTTGCGCCTACGCTTGTGTGGAAAGTGGACATCATGTTGCTCTTTTTTAGAGTATTAATTAGTTGGTTAGGTCCCGTTTCTCGACTTTGTAAACGCATTGATTACAGGCATCTAGGTATTTGCAGAATGATAAGTAATGCATGAAATGCCTCACCTATCGTAATAATCTCAAATAATATGCTCATACTGCAACTCACATAAAAGTTATTGAAAAACCAGCCAGTGTACCGGAGTGGAAGGCAACCTAAGTACGCCGCGTCCTGCGGCAACGGTTGCATGACTCACTTCGTGTGAGCCCGCGGCTAAAAACACTCTGGGAGGATCAGCCCGACAGGTGAGACAACTTGCGGGAGCGAAGCGAGAGCCGTCACGAAGAACGGCTTTTGCGCGTAAAAGCGAAGCGTTAGAAGCACATCTTTGCACTTCAAGTTGGCTCACCGCGGGCCCTCCAGAACGCGTCCGCCTGGAGCGCAGGGAAACGGTATACTCCCACTTATCAATCTATAACTGCGTAAACTATAAAAGCTACTCTTGATTGCAGACTGCATTACTTAAAGGAATAAACTGGCCAGCATTCGTCTTTGTTGAAGAACCCAAAAACAAGGCCTATATTCAGGCCTTGTTTATATCACCGATTTAACAGACTGCCTACATAGCGCAGCAATTCATTTGCTGAAACAGAGTTATAGCCATGTTCATCGACCAAGCGTGCGACTACTTCATTCATCTTCTTGAGCTGAGTCTCGTCAGGTGTCGCAGACGTCGTTGTAATCTTGACGACATCCTTCAGATCGGCAAATAGCTTTTTCTGAATTGCCTCGCGCAAACGGTCATGCGAACGATAATCAAAACGCTGATTCTTTCGCGCATATGCAGAAATTCGAATCAAAATTTCTTCTCTGAATGCTTTCTTCGCATTTTCAGATATTCCGATCTGCTCCTCCAGCGAACGCATCAATTTTTCATCCGGGTTCACTTCTTCACCTGTCAGCTGATCACGCAATTTATTTTTATTGCAGTACGCTTCTACATTATCCAAATAGTTATCCATCAACGTTTCCGCTGATTCTTCATAAGAATAGACAAATGCTTTCTGTACTTCTTTCTTTGCTATTTCGTCGTACTCTTTTCGCGCCATCGATATATAGTTCATATAAGTATCACGGTCTTCAGCTGAAATCGATGCATGCTGATCAAAACCATCCTTCAGACTGCGTAACACATCCAGCGCATTGATACTGGGCACTTCTTTACGGATAATTGCTGATGAAATACGGTTGATTACATAACGCGGATCAATTCCATCCATGCCTTCATCCATGAACTCATTTTTCAATTCTTCTGCGTCCGCATCATTGAAGCCTTCCACATTTTGACCATCATACAGACGCAGCTTTTTTAAGCGGTCAATTCCTTGCTTTTTAGATGCTTTTAATCGGGTCAAGACAGAGAAAATAGCAGCCACACGCAACGCATGCGGTGCAATATGAACATGTGAGATATCACTGTCGCGAATCATTTTCTCATAAATTTTCTCTTCCGCACTCACTTTAAGATTATATGGAATCGGGATGACAATCAGCCTGGAGTGTAATGCTTCATTCTTTTTATTGCTAATGAAGGAGCGATACTCCGTTTCATTCGTATGGGCAACAATCAGCTCATCTGCACTGATCAGCGCAAATCTGCCTGCTTTAAAATTCCCTTCCTGTGTCAGCGACAGTAAATGCCAGAGAAACTTCTCATCCAACTTCAGCATTTCTTGGAACTCCATCATACCGCGGTTTGCAATATTTAATTCGCCGTCAAAACGGTACGCCCGCGGGTCAGATTCGGAACCATATTCTGCAATTGTGGAAAAGTCGATGCTTCCTGTTAAGTCAGCAATGTCCTGCGACTTGGGATCAGACGGTGTGAAAGTACCGATGCCAACTCTTCGATCTTCTGAAAATAGCACTCTCTCAATTAATACTTCTTCTATTCTGCCTTCATATTCTTCTTCGAGACGAAGTCTGTTTAAAGGAGAAAGACTTCCTTCCACACGAATCCCGTACTCTTCAAAAAATGAATCACGCAATGCCATTGGTATCAAATGAAGCGGATCTTCATGCATCGGGCAGCCTTTAATCGCATAAACAGCCCCCTTATCAGTCCGTGAATACTCTTCCAAACCGCGTTTCAGCATCGTCACAATCGTGGACTTTCCACCGCTCACCGGTCCCATTAACAGTAAAACACGTTTTTTAACATCCAGGCGCTTGGCTGCCGGATGAAAATATTCTTCTACGAGTCGTTCAATAGATTCTTCTAAGCCGAATAACTCTTCATTAAAAAAGCTGAAAACCTTTCGTCCATTTTGTTTCTCGATTCCTGCACTTTCAATCATTTCATATATTCTCGAATGAGCCGTCTGTGCAACTTCTTTACGTTCCTTCAGCAGTTCCAAATAATCTTTGAACGTCCCTTCCCACTTCAACTCATTTTCTTCTTTACGATAGTTATGCAATTGATTAATAATATCCAACGTCTCTCCTCCAATTAGGCTATGATGTATCATCGTATGCGCCAGAAAGAAAAATAATTACCTGCGACTGCAGAGAAATAACAAGTTGCGACTAGGTTCTTGCTATATATTCCGTTAAGATAGAAGGTACAGGATGTAGAAAAGGAGAGTTTTATGAACAAACAACATAAAAAAGAAAGTACCGGTCATTTGATCAGACGATATTTATTCATATCGATCGGCGTTGTGCTGACCGCTGTTGCATTAGATTTATTTCTTATACCGAACGCAGTCATTGACGGAGGCATTATTGGTATTGCACTTATATTGAATTTCATTACGGGGATGCCTTTTGGTATTCTGATCCTCATTCTCAATCTGCCGTTTTTATTTTTCGGATACAAACATATCGGAAAGAACTTTTTTATCTCTTCTTCATTTGCGATTGCACTGCTTGCAATTGTGGAGTTTCCTTTAAAAACTATCGGGCCTTTCGTTACAGATCCATTGCTTGCTACTGTTTTTGGGGGTTTACTGCTGGGAGCCGGCGTTGGAACGATCATACGCAATGGCGGAGCGTTGGACGGTACGGAAATACTTGGTATATTACTGACGCGTAAAATACCTTACAGTGTCGGTGAATTCGTGATGTTCTTCAATCTTTTTATTTTTGGATGGGCAGGTTTTGTATTGGGTCCTGAAAAGGCCATGTACTCAATTATCACTTATTATATCGCTTCCAAAGCGATTGATATTGTCATCCAGGGTCTTGATGAAACAAAAGCAGTCATTATCATTTCTGATGAATATGAAGAACTCGGTGAAGCGATTCGTCTACGTTTAGGCCGCAGTATAACGAAATTGCATGGACGCGGCGGCTATTCAGACAATGAAAAAGATGTCATCTATGTCGTTGTCACACGTCTGGAGATTTCCAAGCTTAAACAAATTGCGCAGGACGTTGATCCATCTGCATTTTTAACGATTATGAATACACAGGAAACACATGGAGCGACCTTTAAATCACCGATCCATTAAACGAGTTCCTTCTATATAATAGCAACAGCCTCTCCGCAGTTTTACGGAGAGGCTGTTTCGCATTCTTAATGAAAGACAATTGTTTTATTATCTTCTACAATGATCCGGTCTTCAATATGCCATTTCACTGCGCGTGCAAGTACACGCCGTTCAATCGTACGGCCGATCTTCTTCAGTTGAACTGTATCGTCGCGGTGATCTACACGTTCAATATCCTGCTCGATGATCGGACCTTCATCCAAATCATTCGTAACATAGTGGGAAGTTGCCCCGATCAGCTTTACTCCGCGTCCAAAAGCTCTTTCATAAGGACGTGCACCGATGAACGCCGGCAGGAAGGAGTGATGAATATTGATTATCTGATTTGGAAAATGGCTGACGAAATCAGGGGTGAGAATTTGCATATAACGCGCAAGTATCAACACATCGATTTCATATTCTTCCATCAGCTTAATCTGCTTCTGTTCAACTTCCTGGCGAATGTCTTTATTCGCAGGAATATAATGGAATGGAATGCCCAGTGCTTCGACCATATCGCGTGCATCTTCATGGTTACTGATGACAACAGCTATTTCCGCATTCAAGTCACCGTTCTGCCATTCCCAAAGAAGTTCCATCAGGCAATACGGTTCTTTTGAAACAAAGATTGCCGCTCTTTTTAACTCAGCAGCATAGGAGAATTTGTATTCCATACTATGCCCATCTGCGATACCACGAAAATCTTTCTCAAGTTCTGCCTTTCGTTCAAGCAGATTTTCTAAATGAAATTCAATACGCAGATAGAACGTTCCGCCTTCAGGATCAGTTGAGTACTGGCTGGATTCTACGATATTTGCTTGGTGTTTCAGCAAAAAAGTCGAGACGGCCGAAACGATTCCCGGTTTGTCGGAGCATTTAATAAGTAATCTTCCGATATTCCGCATTGCTGATGATTGCTTTTCAAGGTGTGCTGACATTTTACTTCTTGTTGACATGTATTCTCCATCTCCTACTGGGTAAGTTGTGATGACCGGTTACGATTATGGCAACGAACCTCATCCAACTTCTATAATCAATAAATTCTCCAACTGCCTGAGGTGGCAGCTGGAGAATGTTTTACTTCTATATAGTATGAAGGAAGTCTTCCTTTTTCGCAAAGTTTTGTTATTCGGCTGGAGTATCTAATCCTTTGCCCATTCCCTTTAGAAAGTTGAGTCCGAAAGTAAGCGCCCGGTTAATATCAGGATCGTTCACTGATTTCAATAATTGAAGAGCACTGGTTTTATGATTTTGCTCAATTCCCTGCTCCGCTTCCTGTAAACCGCGCTGCGCACTCTTTGTCAGCTTCTGAATAGTCGCCGGATCAATTTCTGTCAGCGCGCCGGCAGCTGCCATGACGTTATTGAGCATATTGGTTACGGGCTCACGTGATATTTGACCAACAGCAATGCCCGTAATTTTCTCTTTCGCCTGAAGCATCGCCTGCAATGCATCCAGCGCGCCGATGTCATGAAGCTCCCCTGTGATCTCCATAATCTTCTGCAGTGACTCTTCTTGTTCTGCAATCAGTTTTTGAAGATCCGCCAGCTTCTCCTGCTGAATTTCCATCTCTGTCCGTTCAATTCGTTTAATAGAAGTTATCGGTGCCGCCATTCCTTTCACCTCCTGAATTATTGATCTGTTAACTGGATATACCCGGGGCGTTTCCATTTCCGCTCTACTTCCACACCGTTTTGCGGATGTCTTTTCTTATCGCGGTGATTGCTTTTAGGCAATGGATTATCGCCTTCTTTATCAAGTACTTCCATGCGTACCTTTGTCTGCTTATAGGCTGGTGTATTCGTACGCTGATCTGTCGCAGGACCTG
The DNA here is from genome assembly GCF_023707945.1 of Sporosarcina sp. NCCP-2331. Classification (NCBI taxonomy): domain Bacteria; kingdom Bacillati; phylum Bacillota; class Bacilli; order Caryophanales; family Caryophanaceae; genus Sporosarcina; species Sporosarcina sp. NCCP-2331. The sequence continues at coordinate 13,155 of NZ_BRCD01000012.1, read as the reverse complement.
TCAGGAAATTGATCGCAGATTCTTTGCTGACAGAGTTCATAGGCAGGAATAATTCGTTTTTCTGCACACGGTCTGTAACAAGTGCCGGCAGTTTCAATGCACCGTATGGAGAGATCAGACGGACATAAGTACCTGTCACGACTTTCCGCTCTTTTGCAAGTTCCGGTGAAACTTCCACAAATATATTGGGAACTTTCTCCTGGATCCCTTCGGATTTATTGGTCATATTCCCTTCATGGAAATGCTCGAGCATCCGGCCATTATTAATATGAAGATCAAACTCATCGTCGAATTTCACAGGCTCTACCCAGTCAGACAAGGCAAAACGCGCCATTTTATCAGGAAAATTAAAACCGTCTGTATACAGAAGCGGTGTACTTTCTCCTTCCAGACTGCCCCAAAGGAAACTGCCCCAATCTTCGAGTTCTTCGTAAGATGCCTGGCTGAACATCGGGCTCAGACTTGTCATCTCTTCAAAAATATCACGCGGATGTGTGTAATTCCAATCATATCCGAGACGTTTGGCCACTTCCTGAATGATCCACCAGTCCTGGCGTGAGTCGCCTTTGTTCGGCAGTGCTTTATACAGACGCTGCACGCGGCGTTCGGTATTTGTAAATGTTCCGTCCTTTTCCAATGAAGGAACCGCCGGCAGAATAACATCTGCATATTGGGCTGTACGGGAGAAGAAAATATCCTGCACGACTAAGAAATCAAGTTTAGATAAAACATCATGAACATAATTGGCATTCGAATCAACTAACGCCATATCTTCTCCGACGATATACATGCCTTTCATCTTGCCGTCATCAATCGAATGAAGCATCTGGATATTATCCAAACCCGGCTTCCCTTCAATTTTCACACCATATGCGTGTTCAAACTTTTCCCTCGCCGCATCATCCGTCACATGCTGATAACCCGGAAGCCAGCCCGGCAGACTGCCCATATCACAGGCGCCCTGTACGTTATTATGGCCGCGCAGCGGATAGGCGCCTGCACCTTCGCGGCGGTAATTCCCGGTAGCGAGAAGCAAGTTTGAAATTGCTGCTGATGTATCAGACCCGCCTGTATTTTGAGTGACACCCATTCCCCACAGCACACAAGTGCCATCCGCATCGCGGATTAATTCAGCTGTTTGAATCAGCACCTCTTGTGAAATCCCTGTAATTTTCTCTGCATACTCAAGTGTATAGCGCTCTAATACCTTTTTGAAATCTTCGAAGTGATGAACATTTTCATCAATGAAACGCTGATCATGCCAGCCTTGATCAATCAGATATTTTGTAACCGCCATCAGCCATACCTGGTCTGTCCCTTGCTGCGGTGTCATGAAGATATCTGCACGCTCTGCCATTTCATGTTTTCTGAGATCAGCGACAATTAATTTCTGCTCATGCAGTTTATGCGCCCGTTTTACACGTGTTGCAAGAACTGGATGTCCTTCTGCAGGATTTGCCCCGACAATGATGACCAGTCCGGCTTTCGCGATATCCTTAATCGTTCCGGCATCTCCGCCCATCCCGACCGTTCTGAACAATCCATCGGTTGCAGGTGACTGGCAGTAGCGTGAGCAATTATCCACGTTATTGGTTTCAAATACCTGACGTGCGAACTTTTGAATGACGTAGTTTTCTTCATTGGTAATCTTGGAAGAAGAAATTACGCCCACACCGTCACGTCCATGTTCTTTTTTTATTTCTCCCAGTTTTTGAGCAACCAGATCCAGTGCTTCTTCCCATGAAGCCTCGACAAATGCATCACCTTTACGGATTAGAGGAGATGTGATCCGCTCTTCACTGTTGACAAAATCCCAGCCGAATTTTCCCTTGATGCAAGTGGATATTTGGTTGACCGGCGCCTCATGGACAGGTTGAATTTTCAAGATTTTTCGGTCTTTCGTCCAAACCTCATAAGAGCAGCCAACTCCACAGAACGTACAGACGGTTTTTGTTTTATTGATTTTCGATTCTCTCATCGCCGCCTCTACGTCGGATACTGCCATAATACTGCTGTAGCCCGGCTCGACATCTTTGATCAGATCGATCATCGGATCCATCAGTTCATCATCCATCTTCGTCATGAATCCTGCTTCGCCCAGCATAGTTTTCTCCATTAAGGCATTACACGGACAAACCGTAATACAATGTCCGCATCCAACACAGGAAGAATCATTGATTTTCGCTCCGCCATCCCACAGCACAATCGGACGGTCGCGTTTCCAGTCCATCGACAGTGTTTCATTGACCTGAAGATTCTGGCATACTTCCACGCATTGACCGCAGGCGATACACTGATTAGGATCATAGCGGTAGAACGGATGAGTGAAATCAACTGCATCTTTCGTACACTTCGGCTCGTATGGATACTTTTGATGCTCGACTTCCATCATCGCCACCGTGTTATGCACTTTACAGTTGCCGTTGTTATTATCACACACTGTACAGTACAGTAAATGATTTTCCAGGATTCGGTCCATTGCTTCTGTCTGTGCAGCCTTTGCGCGTGAAGAATCCAGCCGGACATCCATACCGTCGGCTGCTTTCGCGGAACAGGCACGCATCAATTCACCGTTTACTTCTACGATGCACGTATCGCAAGTTTCGATCGGATCTACTTCCGGTAAATAGCAAATCTGCGGGTGTTCTATTTTATTGGCATTGATGATTTGAATGATCGTTGACCCTGGAGAAAAGTCAAAGGGCTTGCCGTTGATTGTAATTGACACGTCTGCGTCCCCCTTCTCAAATAAAAATCCACCATGAAAAAGGCCGGTATATCGGCAATTTTCATGGTGGAATAGTTTCTTAACAGGACTTGCTAAAGAACCAATCCATATTTAATATAACAATAGACAATAGATAATAATTTGGCATTCACATACCAGACTATCATCGATTCACTATTTAGTATAAAGTAATATAACAATTAATACAATGCCTATAAATTAAAATTTTGATTATTCAGTAAACGGAATCGAGGGAAACCCATGAAAAAGATCCATGTGTTCAATGATATTATCAGAAAGCTGCGAAAAGACCTGTTTGGAAAAGGTCCGGAAAGAATCCATACAGTCTTCGTAGATAATATGGCAGTCTCTACGCTGTACGGCAATTTGACGCCGACTGAAAAGTTTATTGCCAGCACCCCGGAAGGAAGAGAAATGGTGCACCGCGCACGCACAGGCATGATTCAGGCGGTCTACGCAAAAGCACCTCCGGAGGGACTGGAAGAAATAGTCGAAGCTCAATTTTTACACTTATTCAGTGATTTCAAAGTGGATGATGATATTGCTGTCTCGGTATTTTTATTTGACAGATCGATCGAGTGAAAGGGGGAAAAGATGTGGAGCAGCAGCAAAAACGGCCGATTATACGCTATCAGAATGGACAGTTTACTGTAAAAGAAGATCAAGTGGCTGTAGAATATGCGATTACCATCAGACTGAATGATAAAGAATTCGCCACCATCGTCTGTACCCCTGAATACATCGAAGATATGGTGGTTGGTTTTCTTGCATCTGAAGGAGTAGTGCCGAGATGGGATCAGATCAAAGACATTCGTCTGGATAAGGAAAAAGGAATAATCGATGTGCATACGGAAACAGTATATCCATTTTTTGAACAGCTGCAGAATAAACGCTATATTACCTCTTGCTGCGGGATGAGCCGGCAAGGGTTTGTCTTTGCCAGCGATGTTTTAACAGCAAAAAAGATGGACAGCATCTCTGTGCAATTGACAACCAATCAAATTTTCTCACTGATGAACGAGATGGAAGAACAGGCGGAGATGTTCCGGCATACTGGAGGAGTCCATAATGCGGCACTTTGCCAGCCGGATCAATTGCTTTTATCGCGAATGGATATCGGCCGGCATAATGCGCTGGATAAAATCTATGGACACTGTCTGAAAAACAAAATTTCCGTTCGGAATAAGATTATTGTTTTCAGTGGTCGCATCTCATCTGAAATTCTTCTGAAGGTGGCAAAAATCGGCTGTGAAATTGTATTATCAAAATCGGCACCGACCGAATTAGCACTGACATTGGCTGAAGATCTGGGGATTACAACAGTTGGCTTTATCCGGGGTACATCTTTTAATTTATACACACATCCCGAACGTATACTAACGGATTAACTGGAACCTCTCCCAAGTAAATACAAAAATTAATATTGACAATATTGTGAAATGATACTAACATACAGCTTAATCCTGAATTGCACGTTACTTATCGCTAAAACGAATTCTGTTTTTGGCAATAAACGGGATTTCACCGACAGATCTGTACAGAGAGAGACGTCTCTCCGGCATAAAAATACAACAAGAGAAACCTGAATAAAAAAGGGAGGATATCGCATGAAAAAGACTAAGAACAGATGGTTAATCGCTTTATCTGCGGTAGGTATTCACATTTCTATCGGGTCGGTGTATGCATGGAGTAACTTCACCAATCCACTGATCGAAGAATTTGGCTGGACGACAAGTCAAGTACAGCTGACATTCAGTATCGCCATCCTTTTCCTCGGCTTATCAGCTGCATTTCTCGGTCATTTTGTAGAGAAGTACGGCCCCCGCAAAGCCGGGCTGCTGGCAGCTGCGTTCTTTGGAATTGGAGTTACTGGTTCAGGACTCGCTGTCAGTATGGGATCATTGCCAATGCTTTATATTTTCTACGGTATGCTCGGCGGAATCGGTTTGGGCGTCGGTTATATCGCACCTGTTTCCACTTTGGTCAAATGGTTCCCCGACAGACGCGGGCTGGCAACAGGTCTCGCAATTATGGGCTTTGGTTTTGCTGCTGCAATCAGCAGTCCGATCATGGAATATTTAATCGTTAATGTTGGGCTGACCAATACTTTTTACATTCTTGGAATCTCTTATTTCGCGATCATGCTTCTGTCCTCTCTATACCTAGAGAAACCAGAAGAAGGATGGGCTCCTCCTGGATTTATTGAGAAAGTCCGTTCAGGAAAATCAGAAATTAAAAAGGATCTTGCTCAGTTAACTGCTAATCAGGCCATAAAAACAAAACGTTTTTATTATTTATGGCTTATGTTATTTATTAATGTCACATGCGGAATCGCCATTCTCTCTGCTGCTAAACCTCTCGCCATCGACAGTATCGGGATGACGACTGTTCAAGCCGCCGCTCTGGTCGGTGTACTCGGTATTTTCAACGGTGCAGGGCGTCTCGGCTGGGCGGCCATTTCAGACTATATCGGCCGTCCGAATACGTATACGACATTTTTCGTCGTGCAGCTCATTTTATTCTCCGTGCTTCCATTCACGACAAACGCGATAGTATTCCAGATTATCCTGGCTGTCATCTATACCTGCTACGGTGGAGGTTTCGCGTCCATTCCCGCGTTTATCGGGGATATTTTCGGCACAAAACAGCTCGGTGCGATTCACGGTTATATTCTAACTGCCTGGTCTGCCGCGGGAGTAGCCGGCCCGATGTTTGCTGCCTGGATGAAAGATACAACAGGCAGTTATGAGAGCAGTCTCTTATTTTTTGCCGGACTGTTTGCTGTCGCTTTCGTCATCTCCTTATTAATCCGTGTCGATATGAAGCGACTGCGCAATGAACAGGAAGGTATTGATCCGTCGGTAATTGCTCAGACAGCCGCTACAAAATAAAAAACAGCGCATCCTATTCACAGTTTTTGTGAAGATGCGCTGCTTTTATTTTTCTGTTTCGTTAAATGTGTCGCCGCCTTCAATGGTACCGAGCTTAAAGCCGCGCTCAAACCAATAAATCCTTTGTTTCGCTGTACCATGCGTAAAACTTTCGGGTACTACATAGCCTCTTGCACGTTTTTGAATGGTATCGTCTCCGACTGCACCCGCCGCAGTGATTGCTTCCTGCAAGTCTCCTTGTTCCAAGTAACCGCGTCCCTGTGCATGATGCGCCCAGACACCGGCAAAGTAATCGGCCTGCAACTCAAATCGAACTAAATATTTATTAAATTCCTCTTCGCTGAGTTTCTGCCGCAAAGGCATCACTTGATCGGAAATACCAAGCAGTGTCTGTACATGATGACCGACTTCATGTGCCACAACGTATGCCATTGCAAAATCTCCCGGAGCTTGGAAGGAATTCTGCAGTTCATTATAAAATTCTAAATCAATATATAATTTCTGATCACCCGGACAATAAAACGGGCCCGCTGCAGCGCTGCCAAATCCGCAGGCTGTCTGTACTTGTCCCGTATATAATACTAATGTCGGGTTCTTATAAGTCAGGCCTTCCTGTCTGAACTGCTCTGACCAGATGTCCTCAGTATCTGCCAGAACTACTGAAACAAAGTCAGCCAATTCTTTATCCTGCTCTGTTTCGACATAAGGCTGTTCATTACCGACAGATGATTCATTTCCCAATAAATCAGTCGGGTTGCCGCCCAGCAATAAGAACAAGATAATTCCGACGATACCGAGTCCCCCGCCGCCGAGCGCAATCGCCCCGCCTCCGCCGCCCCTGCCGCGTCTGTCTTCTACGTTGGAGCTTTTTCTACGTCCATCTGTTTTCATACAATCTCCTCCACTCTTTCTTTCCATTGTGGAATGTCCGTCTAGTAGCTAAAAGACAAAATAACTTTTATTTCAACATACCCATCTTTTGAGCCGAGCAAACAAGCAAGCTTATGTACTATACAGTGAAATTATTGTGAATCGGCAGTTATCTATTTCACACAGCTGCTTTTTCATATATACTTTACTTTAGTATCGTAAACTGTATGAAGGAGTGGTTATGTTGAGTAATCTGAAGTCTGTATATAATTTTAACGCGGGTCCGTCAGCTCTTCCGCGTGAAGTTTTGGAGAAAGCACAAACAGAATTGGTTGATTTTAAAGATTCTGGAATGTCTATTATGGAGATGAGCCACCGCAGTGCCGCTTATGAAGAAGTACATAATCAAGCAATCGAACGTCTGAAATCACTTTTCTCTGTTCCGGAAAATTACGAAGTGCTTTTGATGCAGGGCGGAGCCAGCCTTCAATTTGCTATGATTCCAATGAATTTTTTAGCTTCCGGAAAAAAAGCTGCCTATATCATGTCGGGCGCTTGGTCTGATAAAGCATTAAAAGAAGGTAAAGCAATCGGAGAAGTATATGAATCAGCTTCTACAAAAGAAACCAACTATAATAAAGTTCCTGCCCTCAATGAAATCAAATGGAACGAAGACGATGCCTATGTTCATATCACATCTAATAACACGATTTTCGGTACACAATTTCAGGAATTCCCCGAAACAAACGATGTGCCATTAATTGCGGATATGTCGAGCGATATTCTGTCCCGTCCAATTGATGTCAGCAAATTTGGAATGATCTATGCAGGAGCGCAAAAAAATCTGGGTCCTTCCGGCGTAACAGTTGCGATTATCCGAAAAGACCTTTTGGAGAATGCCAATTCTTCCATTCCTGCGATCTTGAAATACAGCACACATGCTTCCAATAACTCGCTGTACAATACTCCCCCTTCATTTGGAATTTATATGCTGGGTGAAGTGCTGGGCTGGATGGAAAAACAAGGCGGGCTCGAAGCAATCGCTAGAAATAATGAAGAAAAAGCAAAGTTGATCTATGACGCGATCGACAACAGTGGCGGCTTCTACACAGGACATGCTGAAAAAGGCAGCCGTTCTTTGATGAATATTACGTTCCGTGTTGCGGATGAAGAGCTGGAAAAACAATTTTTAGCTGAAGCAAAAGAAGCTGGTTTTGTAGGATTGAACGGACATCGCTCTGTTGGCGGATGCCGTGCTTCTGCATATAACTCCGTGCCATTTACTGCATGCCAGGCTTTAGAGCAGTTCATGAAAAACTTCCAGGCAAAACATCAGAAATAAAAAATGAGGTACTCTCTTATGAGAGTGCCTCATTTTTTAATTGGCAACTACGCTGAATTCTTTGGAAAATGCCTGCTGTAGTGAGCTGAATGTCTGAGTGTTTGTAAAGTCTAATCCTAATTCAGTAGATGCATGAGCAATTTCCGGCCTGATTCCAGTGAGTGTAGCTTCTGTGCCAAGAAGTTCAAGAACTTTTATAACCTGATAAATTTGCTGGGCGACTAACGTATCGATAACTGTCACACCGGATAAATCGATGTACAAATGAATAATATCTGCTTCCAAACATTTTTCAGGAATACTTTCTAGCATAATTCGTGCACGCAATTCATCCATGTCGCCAACTAGCGGAACCACTCCGATTTTGTCTGTCAGCTTAATGACAGGCGAACTTAATTCATTGATCAAGGTTTGCTGAATATCAAATTTACTATTTATAAATTTATTGTATGCAGCGGCGAAATCTACATTGATTTGATCGAATGCATTATTGATCGTTTCGCTCCAGCGAACATAATCTTCTATTGTTACATCGTCCCCGTGAAGCAAATAAAACTCTTTGATAAATTTCCAGTACGTTAAACGGACTTTACTCAATGCCGCCAATACATCTTCGATCGGCGTACTGCTGTTTACTCTGCTGAGCGCGACTACCGCAGCCCATTTCTTTTTATTTTTCTCGAAAATTTCAGGATCATCCAATAAACTGCTTGTAATTGTCAAGTTCGTGAGTTTGTTTTGCTCACGGAGTGTCTCTTCCATCTTGTCATTCACATCGAGTGAATAGACAGATCCGTCTTCTACTTCTCTCATCGACAACCAGGAGTCCGTAATATTATTGAAATTAGCCATTAAGAACTCATAAAGTTTTACATCTAATTGTTTCATATCTTTCCTCCGCTAATATTCTAGTTTCCATCATATGTTTACACAACAAAGACATTTTTACTTGATTGTAATGATTAATTGATTTTTTTCGAAATCAAATATATTCAAAATCACTCCAAGTACTGTAATGTATTTATAAAGTGACTCATAATAAATCTGTCCATATTCTTTTTCATACTGCGCGATTGGATAAGGATAATTCTCTTCATCAGGGATAGGAAGATACTTCCAAGGACGTGATGGATCTTTCGCTTTCTCAGCATGTGCTTCATTCAAAACATCATAAAAAAGCTCAACCTTTTCTTTAGGAAAATCATAACAAAGAATCTCTTCATTTTCAGCAAGTAATTGTAACTGATTTCTGACCCATGCTGCAATCGGGTGTTCCAGAGGTGCCTGATGAACTTTTTTGCATGGATGCTGATGTATTGCCGCTTCGGATATTTCATTTAGACCGCAATACTCAATATGTAAAAATTTCACGTGATTCCCTCCTTAAATCGCTCTTACTGTCTTTGATTATCCAGACAAGTCTATTATAACCTATTCGTTAAGCGTATCGTTCAATTACTTAGTATTTTGCCCCTTTGTCACCGTATTCCTCTAAAAGTTCTCCAAAACTTTTATTTTTCTCCCGTTCTCTTCTTTCCTGAATACGTTTTTCTTTCTCCAGCTCTTTTTTCTGTTCGTCAGCTGCTGAGAGTTCTTGTTTGGCATTCTTTAATTTTGCAAGCATTTCATCGCTTACTAAGTCAGAAAGTGAGTTGCCTGTCTCCTTTATTTCTTGCTTCGGCTGAGCTGCACGAATCTTCTTTCCTTTTTTCGCCATATCTATCACTGCTTTCTATCTGTTATGTATCATCCGGCTTCATGCGACTTATAATAGTAATTCGCAGGGTATAACCATTGCCCTAATTCTTCTTTTTTACGTACAATAGAAGGAGGGAGGGATGTTCTATGTTTAGTTTACCAAAAAACGTCACACTAATCGAGGTAGGACCGCGTGATGGTCTTCAAAATGAAAAAAACAGTATCCCCACAGACAGTAAATTAGCATATATTCATGCACTTCAGGAGGCAGGTATTCAGGAAATGGAGCTGACCTCGTTTGTATCTCCAAAATGGATTCCCCAAATGGCAGACGCCAAAGAGATTGTTGGGCAAGCCAAAAAAGTTGGACGGCAAATTGTACTGACACCCAATGAAAAAGGTGTTTCAACTGCCCTACATGCAGGCGCACAGAATATGGCTGTATTTGTTGGAGTCAGTAATACATTCAATAAAAAGAATATCAATCGAACTACCGAGGAAGCTGTCAACGCTTTATTTCCTGTCGTCCGGCAATTAAAAGAAAAAAAGCACTTTGTCCGCGCTTGTATTTCCACTGCTTTTCACTGTCCATATGAAGGATGGATCAAACCCGAACAGACAATAGCTTTATGTCAGCAATTCATTGATATGGGTGCAGATGAATTAAGCGTTGCAGATACAGACGGAATGGCCAATCCTGCTGCCAGCTTCTCATTATTCAACAGTCTGAAAGAACATTTTCCGCATACACTGGTGACAGCTCATTTTCATGATACGCGAAAATTGGGACTGACGAATATTTATGCTTCTCTACAGGCAGGTGTGGATCGGTTCGATACATCTGCGGGTGGTCTGGGGGGCTGTCCGTTTGCGCCGGGTGCAACTGGAAATGTAGCGACAGAGGATGTCTTATACCTTTTAAACACTCTAGATATCCATACAGGAGTTGACCTGCAGAAAGTTATTCTCGCAGTGGATGAAGTAGCCCCATATCTCTCACGGCCCATAACAACTGCTATGTATCAATTAAGTAAACAATAAGAATAAACGGGAAGGAGGTAATTCTTTGAAACGCAGATTAATCTATATGACAGGCATCATTTCAAGTGTACTCGCATCTGTACTGACCATTTTCGGTTTTTTAGTCACCAATCGAATGATGTACCTGAAAACAAAGGATTCCGAATTTATTTTGCAAAGAGAGACAATTGCCAAGCGATTTGATCGTCAGTGGTTTGAAACGGTACGCAAAGATGATATTTGGATTCCTTCTCCTAACGGTTATAATCTTCGCGCCATCTTTTTACGGCCGCTCGATACGACGCGGACAGTTGTCATCTGTCATGGCGTAACTGAAAACAAAGTGAACTCCATCAAATATGCCAGGCTTTTTGAGCGTCTGGGTTTTAACTCTGTCATCTTTGATCATCGCCGGCATGGGGATTCTGGAGGAAAGACTACCAGCTTTGGGTTTTATGAAAAGATGGATTTGAAAGAAGTAGTTTCCGCAGTGCGCGAACGGGTCGGCAAACGTGCGCTGATTGGGATACATGGTGAATCGATGGGAGCTGCGACGACGCTATTATATGCCGGTACCTATGAAGATCAGGCTGATTTCTATATTTCAGACTGTCCCTTCTCCGATTTCTCAGAACAGCTGCTGCATATCATCCGAACCGAATTTCCTTTTAAGACTTCTATGAGCCTGCGCGTCGCCAACTTATTCCTGAAAATTCGTGATGGCTATACCTCGGCTGCGGTGTCTCCCCGCGAGGTGATGAAATATATCAATAAACCTGTTCTTTTCATACACAGTATGGAAGATACTTTTATATTGCCGCATATGACAGAAGAGTTGTATGAACTAAAGGAGGGCGACAAAATGATGAGACTGTTTGAGAAAGGTGCTCATGCGAAGTCATATAATGATAATCCTGAACAGTATTTACGCACTGTCCAGACATTCCTGCACCGTTTTCGATTATATTAAAACAAAAAACTCCGTAAAAGGTCATTAGCCTGCAACGGAGTTTTTGCTTATTTTTTTTTATCGGGCTTGTCTTGAACCTTGTTCATTTGAGCCATCATTTGATTGATTTTCTTTTGTGAATTAGATGGATAAACAAAGCATAAACATTGATATATAAGGGTTTTCAAAGATTTAATTATCACTTTTCACTGTAAGTAAACTATACCAGAATGCTAGATGGCTTGTCTAGTTATTTGTTGTCTGATTAATACATTCTGCTGATTCTTAAACCACTTTCACCTGTAAATTAATCTCTAATAATCCTGTACGCAATCTATTTATATGACTTACTGCCATATTAGAGCCGTATACATCATATTCCTTACCTATTATAATTTCTGTTCTATTTTCTTCTGTATCGGGTACTAGCATAGACATCATAGAGGTATTTATTCTAATTTGCGCTCCACTAATTGTAACCCTATCCATATCAACAATGGCATGGATTTCACGACCGGGCTTAGTAATATAACCGTAAATCGGTCTACCACGATCATCATAACCAGTAATGACTCTTTCTGACTCACCTTCTAAGGTGATTTTATAATTACAATGCTCAATAGTTGATTTATATTTAGCCCCTCTTTGATTAATAACATCTTCCACAACCATATAAACGCCTTCTCTAAAATCCACATAATCACCTTGATTAAATGGCTCTATTGAATGTAAATGCCGTCTGCTTTTTTCACCTAAATGGGCAGTGGTAATATATGCTTGTTGAGGTACATCATTAATGAGTATAGTATCGGCAATGGATTTAAAAGCATCTTGCAGCGACTGAACACCTGTAAATTTATTCATATTATTTCCCACCTTTTTATAGATACAGCATGAAGGTATCTGTACTTTTGGTTTCCGTTTTCATTGTTCTAATTTTACGTGTTAGGTGATAGATACGCTTTTGTATGTTCTCACTGAATTGACTGACAGAAAGATCGTCCATTTTAATGTTCTTATAGTTTTCAGGATTATTTGCTAAACTCTCTAAAATAGAAAGTGTAGTGGTGTATACTGCTTTTTGTGATTCAAGATTACTTGCCTTATATTCTGAAAGAGGTTCTAATCCATTCTCCTGTAAGTAGATTTTCAACTCATCATCTGTCAACTGGATTCCTTTAGTTTCTAATTTTATTCTCTCCATATTATTCATCTTCATCTTTCCCTTCATTAGATAGTTGCTTTAAATATTTTGTAATCTGCTCTGGCAGCGGTACGCCTATATGCCCTAAATTTTCTATAATACTGATGCTTTCCAGTCCAATATAAAAAAGCACTGCAAGATTACGGAATAGAAACTCCGATCCTGTCAGTACGTCTAATAGGTTTGCTATAATGATTGCTAACATAATTCCTGCTTTACGGACAAAGCCAACATAACCAATCTTGCTATTTACCTGCTTAGTCACAAATGCTTTCATAATGCCTGTTACGATGTCTATACACATAAAAATACATAGAACTGTAAGAGAGGCATGCCAGCCACCAATAAGAAAGGCAAGCCATGAACCTATGATTGATGATGCTAATAATAATTTTTCCATATGATAAAATCCTCTCGAATTGTGTATGTGTT
>NZ_BRCD01000011.1:0-107054 GCF_023707945.1 Sporosarcina sp. NCCP-2331 | reverse complement strand
TTATTTATTATATAAATGACATGCGACCCAATGATCTTTTTCCATTTCTTGCATTTCCGGAACTTGCGCTTTACAAATATCCATGGCGTGTGGGCATCTTGTTCTAAACCGGCAACCACTAGGCGGATGAAGCGGATTGGGTGGGTCTCCTTTCAACAAAATCCTTTCTTTACTTTCTTGGATTTTATTGGCACTTTTAATACTCGGGATGGCAGATATAAGAGCTTGCGTATAAGGATGAAGCGTGTTTTCAAACAAATCTTCACTTTTAGCAATTTCTATCATTTTCCCCAAATACATGACACCAACCCGGTCGCTAATGTATTTCACCATGCTTAAATCATGAGCAATGAATAAGTAAGTAAGCTCTTTTTCTATTCTCAAGTCTTCAAACAAGTTAATAACTTGTGCTTGAATTGAAACGTCTAATGCCGAAATCGGCTCATCAGCTACAATAAATTTAGGATCTACCGCTATTGCCCTTGCAATTCCAATTCGTTGACGCTGCCCGCCACTAAATTCACGTGGGTAACGCTTAATGAAATCAGGATTCAAGCCTACCTGCTGCATTAAAGCATAAACCAGTTCTTTTCTTTTCTTCCCTGAAGCTATCTTATGAGCATCAATTCCTTCAGCAATAATATCTAAAATACGCATACGCGGATTTAACGAAGTTTGTGGATCTTGGAAAATCATTTGAATTTCCTTATTCACTTCTTTCTTTTCATTACCTTGATAAGAATTGATCGCCTGCCCTTTGTAAATAACCTCGCCTTCAGTTGCGGGTAGAATTCCTGAAATCACTTTTCCCAAAGTAGATTTTCCACTGCCACTTTCACCCACTAATCCGAACGTTTCGCCTTCGAACACATGAAAACTGACATCATCCACCGCTTTAACACTTTCATTTTTATTCTGAGGAAAGTATTTCTTCAAATTTTTCACTTCTACTATTCTTTTATTTCCCGTCAGTTTCTTCACCTACTTTACTTGCTCTCAAATGGTTAACACCCGCTCGCTCGTCATGTAACCAACAACGAGAATAGTGATTGGATCTTACTTTAAACTCTGGCGGGATATGTTGTTCACATACTTCCATCGCATATTCACATCGGTCAACAAAAGGACATCCTTTAGGAGGAAAGAACAAATCAGGTGGTGATCCATCTATTGGAATAAGCCGTTCATTTTTATCCGTCGATATATCCGGCATAGATTTAATAAGCCCTTCCGTATATGGATGACTTGGATGTTTAAATATCTGATCGACCGGTGCTTTTTCAACCATCATCCCGGCATACATAACGATCACCTTCTCTGCTGTCTCAGCTACAACACCTAAATCATGCGTAATTAAAATAATCGACGTATCAAAATTAGCTTGCAAGTCTTTTAACAACTCTAATATTTGTGCTTGAATTGTTACATCCAAAGCAGTCGTCGGTTCATCAGCAATAACCAGTTCAGGATTACATGCTAAGGCAATTGCAATCATTACCCTTTGTCGCATTCCTCCGCTGAATTCATGGGGGTATTGCTCCGCACGCAATTCCGGATTAGGAATTCCGACTTTCTTTAAAATAGTAATCACTTGTTCTTTTCGCTTATTTTTAGGAAGGTTCGTATGTTCTTTAATACTTTCTTCAATTTGCTTTCCAATTTTCATAGTTGGATTTAAAGAAGTCATCGAATCTTGAAAGACCATACTCATTTTAGAACCTTTAACTTTCCTTAACTCTTTATCAGACATCTGTAGAAGATCTTCGCCATCAAATAAAACATTTCCATCTCTAATTTCAGCATTTGAAGCTGACATCAGCCCTGCGATCGTTTTCACAGTCACGCTTTTTCCGCTTCCACTTTCCCCTACAATCGCAACGATATCTCCGCGATCAACCTGAAAAGAAACATCTCTAACAGCTTTGACTTCACCGCCATGTGTTTTGAATACGACATTTAAATGGTTTACTTCCAGCAAGTTACCAATCACAATCCCTCCTACTCATTTATATTCGGATCAAGTGCATCTTGAACTCCATCTCCAAAAACATTAAAAGCAAACATTGTTATGGCAATCAGGAGACCCGGGAAAAACAATTGCCACCATTCTCCACTAAAAATCACATTCAGCGAATCATTCGCCATAGTTCCCCAACTTGCAAAAGGTGCTTGTACACCTAAGCCTATAAAACTGAGGAATGCTTCAGAAAAAATGGCTGTTGGAATGGTAAATGATAAATTTACAATAATTATATTTAACGTGTTTGGCCATAAGTGTTTCACTATAATCTTCCAATGAGGGGTTCCTAATTTCCGTGCCGCAAGTACATAGTCTTGTGTACTTAACTGTAAAACCTGTCCCCTAATGATTCTGGCCATTCCAACCCATCCAGTGGCAGCAAGCGCAATAATAATGGTAAATAGGCCTGGTTCCATCACAACGAGTAATAGAATCACAACTAATAAGTACGGAATCCCATAAAGTATCTCTATTAAACGCATTAAGAAACCGTCTATTCGATCGCCTATTTTCCCTCTTCCTGCCGCGTAGCCTGCGATTCCTCCAATAACGACACCAAAAACAATATCAATTAGCGTTGCAGCAAGTCCTACCGTAAGTGAAACTCTCGCTCCTAACCACGTTCTAACCCACATATCTCTGCCCAAGTCGTCTGTACCAAACCAATGTTCCGCAGACGGTGGTAAATTAGCATCTTCCAATACTTGCTCCGTATGACCATATGAAACCAAATGGGGACCGAAGATTGCTAAAAGAAAGATGAGTACTATAAATACAAAACCTATGACAGCCATTTTGTTTTTTAATACATTAATCACCGACTCTTTAAATACGCTAATGCTTGGACGCATGGAATCTTCAGCAAATTTGCCGTCTTTTTGTAACGGCTGAAATAAAGAATCATCAATTTCTTCTTTGCTCATTTTCCATCCCCCTCACTCGTTAGCTTGATTCTTGGATCAATTACTCGATAAGACAAATCAATGATAAATAAGATAAATACTAATACTGCACTAAAAAATACTGTCGTTCCCATAATAACTGGATAATCCCGATTAAAAACGCTTTCAACAAAATATCTTCCAATACCCGGAATGGCAAAAATTTGTTCTATAACAAACGTTCCCGTAATTAAAGAGGCAAATAACGGACCAATGAAGGATACGACCGGTAAAATTGCATTTCGGATACCGTGAGACCATAAAATTTTAAATGTAGGAAGACCTTTGGAATTTGCGGTCATTATGTAATCTTGATTGAGAACGTCTAACATACTTGATCTCATAAACCGTGCAATTATGGCTAATGGTGCGACCGCTAATGCAATTGATGGTAAAACAGAATGCATCCACGTTCCCCATCTGGCAACCGGAAACAAAGGTATATCTACAGCAAAATATTTGATTAAAAAGGGGGCTAAAATAAAATTAGGAATCGATATTCCGATAATCGCAATAATGGTTGCCAGGTAATCAATGAATCTTCTGTGATTCAAAGCTGAAACAGTCCCTAAAATGATTCCAAATATCGAAGCCACGACCATCGCCTGTAATCCAATGAATGCTGAAATTGGTGCTCCTTGTTTTATAATGTCATTCACTGTTCTTGTTTCTGAATTCAAAGACACTCCTAGATCTAACACCAACATATCTTTCATGTATAAAGCATACTGAATGGGTATCGGTTTATCTAAGTTATATTTTGCTCTGACGTTTTGCAAAACTTCTTCTGGTAACGCTCTGGAGTCAGATGCAAATGGATCACCCGGGATAAATTTCATAATGACAAATGTCAATGTCGCAATTGCCCATATCGTCAACAGCATAGTGATGACTCGCTTTGCTATATAAATATTCACCACTCCTTTATTCTTTTATCAAAGCTATGATTTTTCTAAATGAATAAAAAAATACAATAAAGCTATTATAATCATAAACTTCGTGCAATTTCAAGTTTATATTGTACACAAAGTTGTTTCTTTTCTAACTTTTTTATACTATAATAAAATGCAAGTAAACTATTAGACACATATACGCTAGATTTCAATCGACATTTTCCGAAAAATTACTATAAATGGAATGTGATACTTATGGATAAAAATGATAAAATTAATTTAATAAAAAACAGAATTATTGAGCAAGTAGCCGAAAATGTGAAATCATATGGTCATGCCGGAACAATCGGAAAAGTAATGGCGATTATTCATTATGAAGGAAAACCAATGAACCTTGATGAATTGTCCGAAAAAACGGGAATGAGCAAGACAAGAATGAGTCAAGTGTTACGACAAATGAGTGATTTAAATATTGCGGAGAAAATATTTGTTAAAGGTTCACGGAAAGACACTTATATAGTCGAGGAAGATTATTACCAAACTTTTATATCATTATTGTTAAATAATTGGTTCACTCTTGTCGAACGAAACGTGCATATTGAAAATCGGCTATTAAGGGATCTAGCCCAAATCCTTGATGATGAATCATCATCAGAGGATGAAAAACAAACTGCACAAAAGTTATATGATGATTCTAAGGAATCCTTACAATACTTTGACTGGATTCGTAGATTAGCATTACTGTTTGAATCAAAAGAGATATTTAAATACGTGCCGATAATAGAGGATGAAAATAAAGAGTAACCAGCTCGGAAAACGCCAACCGAAATTCATCTCCCGCTTACATTAGTTTACATTTTTCAGGCACCTTGAAAAGGGACTTCTTTAAGAGAAATGTTAAATCTCCCGGGCCTACACGGGGGGACATACGCATGTATTAAAGAGTAATTATGTATTGTCTATGGGCAACCTGACCGAAATTACACTTCACCTTTCCATTTGTTCAGTTTTTCCTTCCAGAACATATGACTTTTTGTAAAGCCTCAGGAAGATCACCTTCAAGTTTTTCCCCCTTACTGAATCCATTCTTCTATCGCATTCTTCAGTACCTTGAAAGTGCCTCATTAAATCAATGACCACTCCCTTATAATGTGAATCACTTCCCTGCCCTCACAGCAAAGAGTTCAGTCGTCACTTTTCCGGCGGCATTAGTGCTGTTGATAATGCCAATTCCTTTAGCAAGGTATAAGCGGAGACGTCCAGGTATTTCAGAATTACTATATTTTTGAAAGTAACGGCTTTTAACTTTACGGTCTTTGCCGTATTTTCAACGAGAACTTTATAGTCATCAAAGCTCAACTTTCTATGAAAGTTGAGCTTTGCTTTAGCGGATAGGCTGCACTTAAAAAACAAGATCTGTGTGACCGACACCTGCCGACAGTATTGTATAAATACGTAAATGTCTCTTCTTTCTGCATGTAAAAAGTTTCTTTTGCAGGTTCGGTGAATGAAGGTGAATACGGCAGGATTAAGCCGCGCTTGGAGACAGGCCCCCATTGACAGCCGCCGCTGTACTGGTAGGCGCGGCATAAGAAAAGCCGAGAAATAAGACGATCATTGCGAATAAGTTTTTTCATTGGAATCTCCCCTCCTTGATAGTTGTCTACTTTCGAGTTTATGAGACAAGTAAATGGCGTTAGAGCCAGAGGGAACACTTTGCGGAAAGTAAGCCCGTAATATAAAAAAGCGCACCTTTTCGACACGCAGCACAAATAGCCCGATTGCTTCACCTTTTGAAGCAACGGGCTATCTATTTCTACAATCCAACTGAATTTGCGAGGACCACGGCAGATAATCATCCATACGTGAAGGATCCTAACGTCATAATACAAAGATAGACACAATATCAAAAGATCAGGAAATATAGTTAATTCAAATTGTATAAAAACACAAAATGTCATACAGCTCAAGATTCTGAATAGCATCTAAATATGAGGTGACCTGATATCAGGATTCACTAATACTGATATCACCTAAAAAAACTCCTACATCCGGTGATCCGGTGAATGTAGGAGTTTCAATATTACAGCTTTAATAAGGATCTGCCTCATGTCCTTGATCGACTGCGTCTTCTGCAGCCTCTTTCGCCTTCAGCGTTCCTTGTCCAAATTTCGTCTTTCCTGACTCACGACCCGGAACAATCTTTTCTTTCTTCGTGTCAAACGATTCTTCCATTACTCTCTCAATACCTTCTTTGACAAGGCGGCCATAATCTTTATCAGCCTGAGTAAAATGTTCCACCATCTTTTCTTGAATAAGAGAGTCACATCCAGCTAAAGCTTCCGAAAGATTTTTGATCAGCTCTTCCCGTTCCCACTCCTCGAACTGTCTAAATGTTTCACCTGCTTGCCCATAATTATTAGGACGTTCGATCGGCGCACTCATGGCAGCCGCGTTAAATGTCGGGCGGTGTAATGGTCTGTTGTCAGCATGCGCTTCCTCGAGCCCGCCAAGTAAGGATGGCTCATAATTGATATGCGGATTTTCATCCGGATCATTCGGGCCTCGATAATCCATCTGCCCGCGCTGTTGGTTCGTATGGACCTCTGTATTAGGAGCGTTGACAGGTAATTGCAAGTAATTGGTGCCTACCCGGTGACGCTGCGTGTCAGAATAGGAGAATGTGCGGCCTTGCAGCATTTTATCATCCGAGAAGTCCATTCCGTCGACCAGCACCCCGGTTCCGAAAGCAGCCTGCTCAATATCCGTATGATAATCTTTCGGGTTCCGATCTAATACCATGCGCCCGACCGGTAACCAAGGAAACTGATCTTCCGGCCAAATCTTCGTATTATCGAGAGGATCAAAATCGAGTTCCGAATGATAATCGTCGTCCATAATCTGGACAAACAATTCCCATTCCGGATAGTCCCCCCGCTCGATCGCTTCATATAAATCTTGTGTAGCGTGTCCAACGTTCTTCGCTTGGATCGCGTCTGCTTCCTCTTGCAGCAGATTGCGAATACCTTGTTTAGGTTCCCAATGATATTTCACCAATACAGCTTCCCCTTTTTCATTCACCCACTTATACGTGTTTACGCCAGACCCTTGCATGTGGCGGTAAGTCGCCGGGATGCCCCAAGGTGAAAATAACAGGGTAATGGTGTGCATCGCTTCTGGCGAGCGTGAAACAAAATCGAACATCCGCTGTGGATTCGGTATATTCGATACAGGATCAGCTTTGAACGCATGGATCATATCGGGAAACTTCATCGCATCCCGGATAAAGAAAATTTTCAAGTTATTCCCGACTAAGTCCCAGTTCCCGTCTTCTGTGTACATTTTCACTGCAAATCCCCGTGGATCTCGTGCAGTTTCAGGAGAGTCTTTCGCTCCTGCTACAGTCGAAAATCTAACCAATAGCGGTGTTCTTTTCCCCTCGCCTGAAAACACTTTGGCCCGAGTATATTTTTCCACTGGTTCGTCCCCGGCCTTGCCATACGTTTCAAAGTACCCGAATGCACCGGCACCTCTCGCATGGACGACACGTTCAGGAATTTCTTCTCGGTCAAAATGGGAGATCTTCTCGATAAAATGATAATTCTCAAGTGTAGCGGGACCTCGGTCACCAATAGTACGGATATTCTGATTATCTCTCACAGGATGGCCTTGGCGCGTTGTTAGTGTTTTACGTTGCATCTCCTGCTGATCCTTATTCTTTCCATTAGTGTTCATATCCAACAGAACCCCTCCTTCATTAATTCAATATAAGATTTCGTATCCTTCTCGAAAAGAAAATATTCACATACTAAAAGCCTTCCCCAAAAATGCGGAAAGAAACCATTTTTATTAGGAGAAAGTCTATTTGATTCAGTTTTTATGCTATGTACTCATCCTGATCGGAAAGCTCACACTTACTTACAGCAGAGAAATAGTTAGCCATTAAACTAAATGTTTGATTTAACTAGTTTTGGGGCGTATATTGTCTTAATGAAGGAAGCTAATAATGTACATGATTTAGTAATAAAAACAAATAATACTTTATGAAGGAGTGTTTTTCATGACAGGAATGATGGAAGGAAAAGCAGGATTAGTCACAGCATCAGGCTCAGGAATCGGCAGAGCTGCTGCAATCGCATTGGCAAAAGCAGGCGCAAAAGTCATGGTGTCCGACGTCAGTGAAGAAGCCGGGCAGGAAACCGTACAAATGATCAAAGATAACGGCGGTGAAGCGGCCTTTTTAAAATGTGATGTCAGTGACGAAGAGCAGGTAATCGCACTCGTGAATAAAACAGTTGAAACATTTGGCAAGCTGGACTTTGCACACAATAATGCTGGCATTAACAAGGGTCTTGTACCGATCGGTGAAATGGAAACAAAAGATTGGGATATTACACTGCAAGTAAATCTGTACGGCACTTTTTACTGCATCAAGCATGAAATAAACGCCATGCTGAAATCTGGCGGTGGTGCAATTGTCAATACAGCGTCAGGCGCTGGTATTGAAGGTTCACCGAACATGGCTCCCTACACTGCATCTAAACATGCAATTGCCGGTTTAACCAAATCAGTTGCATTGGAATACGGACAAAAAGGCATTACTATTAATTCCATTGCACCTGGTGCCACTATAACACCAGCAATTGAGCATTGGTCTAAATCTAATACCGAACAATACGAGGGAGTTCTGAAATCACTTCCAGCCGGAAGAATGTCTACGGCAGAAGAACAAGCCAATGCTGTCGTATTCCTATGCTCAGACCTTGCAAAATCAATCAGCGGCGTCACACTTGCAGTAGATGGCGGTTATACAGCGGGTAAAATGCAGCAATAAAGGGTGCCTGTGCACAAAACAAACGTGAAAGTTCAACCATTCACGTTTGTTCGAACTTTCATGAATGTTTAAACAAACATGATTGTTTCGTACACAGGCACCAAAAAAGATTTGGATCAAGCATACCGCTTGATCCATTTTTTTTATGATCCCGCTATCCCCTTCAATCATTTCAAATCTTTCGACATATCCCCGCCACTTTTACTGTATAGTTAAAGTAAATTTACTAAGCTGGATTAATAGAATGAAAGTTGGGGGCGATATCCATTGGGAAGAATCATTTTATCGACTGAGAGCGGAGCCGATCTGCCGGAATCTTTGGCAATAAAATATAATATTCAAGTAATACCCATGCACGTCATCATGGAGGGCCAAGACTATTTAGACGGCCATCTGCCCGTACAAGAAATTTACGATTATTATGACCGTACGAAAAAGATCCCTTCCACGTCGGCGACGAATGTCCATGAATATCAGGAGTTTTTCAAGAAGATTAGAACGGAATATCCTGACAGCGTCATCATTCATGTCGGGTATACGTCTAAAGCATCTGTTTCCTTTCAAAATGCGTTGCTGGCGGCGGAAGATGAAGAAAATATATATTTACTTGATGCGTTAAATGTTACAGGCGGATTAGCTGCAGTGGTCATGTATGCGGCTGCTTTGCTGGAGAAAGAACCCGATATTGCTCCGGCTCATCTGCTGGAAAGAATTGAATCAAAAATCCCTAAAAGCAGACTGGCTTTTCTTCCCGGCAGCTTGGATTTTTTAAGAGCAGGCGGACGAGTCAGCAATATGGCCTATCTTGGAGGGGCTTTGCTGAAAATAAAACCATGTATTGAATTAGTTGAAGGTAAGCTGGTTTCCACTAAAAAATATCATGGTAAAATGAGCAAAGTTGCTGAAAAGTTACTGCTCGATTATTTGCAGCAGTACGATATCGACCGCCAGCAAATTTACTTTATCTACTCCATCGGACTCAGCGAAACGGTCAAACAACGAATCAATGAAGTGGCATATGAAATGGGATTCGAACAGAGTATGTGGATTGAAGCGGGTGCTATGATTTCTACACATTCCGGGCCCGGAGGATTTGGGATAGCGGGAATAGAAATGTAACGTCAAAAAGGTACCTGTTTTGCACAGGTACCTTTACATATGGCTCAGCTCACAAATCACCGATTCAGTATGCTGTGCACAAAGCTCCAGGATTCAGCATCAGTCAGCTCATCCATTGACACTTCAAGATCTCCGCCTAAAAAGACTGTCTCCTCCTGAATCGCGACGACCATCGCCTGAATGACTGGTTCACTATAGTTACATTGATACACATCGCCTATTTTAGGTGTATACGATCCAGGCATACTGATTTCCGGCTTTTCCTCTTCCTGTTCCGTTAAATAATTTGCATCGGGATATTCCCTATCAATAATAGTCGCGCCTTCCTCTAGCCCCGGTATCATAACCCAATACTCGTTATGTTTTATTCCGTTTGATTTATTGCTGATGACACCATTCGCTTCAATAGAAGACACCATTTCTATCGCATGAAGATGGTGATGATCCAAGGAATCCGGCTGGGGATTGATGATTAAAATGTAATCGCCAACTTTGGCCTTCACGTCTTTGTGCAATGTGTAGCGTTTATGGTTCACCATAAAACTGTCCATATGCTTTGGTTTATACAAAGTAATTTCTTTAGCCGTTGCGAGCTGCTGTTCAAAATCTTCAAGCCGAATCAAGTGAATGGACTGCTTAAAAAAAGCTTTCACCGAATAAACTTGATGCAGCTTATGGTTATAATAAACGAATTGGCCTTTTCTGACGTGTATTAGATTCAATGTAAGTCCCACCTTGTAAATTTTTGATTAGTAATCATACTTTTTCAGCTGCTGTTTTCACGCTCTAACTTACGAAATTTACTGCATGCAGCAAGTTCCATAAAATTATATGTAGTCTGTGCTTCTTTCCAGAAATTCATTCAGATGAGTGAATGTCCAGATGCTAGTTCTCTTACACTATAGAAAATCCCGTCAGTTCTAAAATGACGGGATTTTCAATAAGGATTCACAGCTATGATGGAAAATTATTTCCCTGCTTTAACAGCTGCAAGTTCAGTCGTCACTTTTCCGGCCGCATCCGTGATTTTAATCATGCCGATTCCTTTAACGAGATACACCCGGGAACCGTCCGGATATTTCAGAATGACTGTATTTTTAAAAGTACCGGCTTTTACTTTTACAGTCTTTGCCGTATTTTCAATGAGAACTTTATAGTCATCAAAGTGATCACTTTGCATGAAAGTGGATCCTTGCTTTAGCGGGTAAGGCGTACTTACAAATACAAAATCCGAATAACCTAAACTGGCCGACAGTCCGAAATTGTCTTCAATATATACTAAATTGGCCAAATCGGGATAGTGCTGACTCTTTTTATTGTGTAAATACGTAAATGTCCCTTCCTTCTTCACATGGAATGTTTCCTTTGCAGGAGCGGTGAATGAAGGTGAATAGGTCAGGATTAACCCATCGTCTGGAGACAGTCCGCTGTTCACTGCCGCGGAAACCGTACCAGCGGGCGCAGTATAGGAAAAGCCGAGAATTAAGATCATAATTGCGAATAAAGTTTTTTTCATTGGAATCACCCTTTTCTTGTTGGTTGTCTACTTGGAAGTTTATGAGACAGGCACTGCTGTTAGAACTGGCCGAGGAACAAACGTATTTATACATAAGCTAATAATTGCTTGTAATTTAAAGATACCCGCTACATCTTTCTATTAAACTGCCATTATAAAAAAAATAAAGCAGCCCGGAATCATTCATCGGACTGCTTCTGTTTAATTATGGTGGCTGTTCTCAAAAAGGAACCATTTATCTGTGACATCTTTCATCTGTCTACTTGATACTTTTTCCGCAAATACTCTGCTTTTTCAATGCCTGCCTTTGTCAGATAAACTGATTTAGAATGATTGCTTCCCCTAATCAGATCATCCGCCTGCAAATCATCCAAGGAACTGAACGGATAACCTTTCCAACTTCTTTTTATTCCATCAGGCAGCTCATCCTCTTCCCATGATGTCAAATATAGCAATAGTAAAACCAATTCATCAACTTGCTTATACATCCTATCCGCCCTCTCTTTATAATGCTTTTATCGACGGCTATACCTGCGTATCGATCTTACGCTAATTATTTCTGGTTTGTTTGTGAACGTGATACCTTACCCTGCTGAATTAACAAAACAAAAGGTACAGAACAAGGTCTCACCCTAGTTCCATACCTCTTAGTGTATGATGCAATAAAACTTTTTTCAATCATTCTTCAGACTCAACAGCCGCATCTTTCCCATAATTGTACTGAGCAGGATCAACCGGAGTAAATCCTTTAGGCGTATAGAATCTCAATAAATCACCATTCACCACTTTATCAGATAGCCCCAATTTATAATCCACTTCTTTTTTGACAGCTTTAGCAGACTCCACTTGATCGTCATCCAACAGTAGTCCTGTTTTACTGTCATAAAATTTGTCATTGATTGAATAAATCGTCGGGCTGACAAATCCGCCATTTCTAAACGGCACTACTTCATTATGTTCGTCGGAAATTAAATCGGAACCAAATTGAACATAGTTTTTCGTATCAATTCCCAATAGATGCAATAACGTCGGCAGAAGGTCTGTCTGTCCGCCATACGTATGGTCAATTCCACCCTGCATTCCAGGTACATGTATGAACAACGGGACGCGTTGTAAATCAGCACTTTCAACTGGGGTAATGTCTTTCCCCATAATTTGTCCCATCGCTTTTTTATGATTATCTGAAATACCATAATGATCGCCATAGAGAACAATCATCGAATGATCATATAAACCCAGCTCTTTTAATTGATCGAAGACTTCTTTGATGGCTTCGTCAGTATAACGCGCGGTTTGGAAATAATCATCAACGCTGACATCTCCCGTATTGGCTTTATCGATGGTAACTAAGTCCTGATCCATTTTATAGGGATAATGATTTCCTACCGTAATAAACTTCGTATAAAAAGGCTCCGGCAGCGAACGCAAGTAATCCTCCGATTGCTCATAGAAAGGTTTATCCAGCAAACCATATTCAGCCATATCTTTTGCAGAACTAGTATCGTAATAACTGGCATCAAAAAAGTGATCGAAGCCAAATGATTTATACATGGCATTCCGGTTCCAAAAACTTCCGTTATTGCCGTGGAATACAGCCGATGTGTACCCAAAATCCTTTAGAATAGCAGGAGCCGACTGATACGTATTTTGTGCCTTCGTAATGAAAGCAGACCCTTGAGGCAGCCCGAATAACGAGTTTTCCAGCATAAATTCCGCATCAGAAGTTTTCCCCTGGCCTGTTTGATGGAAGAAGTTATCGAAATACATGGTATTCTGATCTTTTGTCAAGGAATTTAAAAATGGCGTCACTTCTTCGCCGTTTAATTTGTAGTCAATCAGAAAGTTCTGGAACGATTCCAAATGTAAGTAGATGACGTTCATTCCCTTTGCTGCACCAAAATATTTTTCATTCGGTTCAGCGTAGTTGGCATGCGTATAGTTGATCACTTCTGTACTATCACTGCTGTCCGCCAAAGCCCGCTGTGATGAGGCAGCCATCGTTTCTACAGAGTCATAAATCGAATAGTTATACATTCCTAAATACTTCACAATATAGTTTCTGTCAAAACCCCGTGTTAATAACTGTGGGCGGCTCATTTCCGCCAGTCCCAAGTTTATGATGGAAACGACTAATGCAACAGCAACAATGGCTATTGCTCTTTTATGTCCAAAACGATTGGTTTCTTTATGAATTTTTTTTGAGAACCTCAGATAGAACATCACAAATACATCCACAAAAAACAGAACATCATAAGGCTCCAATAAAGTCGCAATACTTCCGCCTAAATCCCCGAAGTTCTGTGTCTGGAAAAGTGTAGGCAATGTAATGAAATCAGTAAAGAACCGGTAATACACTACATTCGCATATAAAAGAACAGACATCAGCAGATAGACGACAACGAGAGCTGTATATTTTTTCTTTCCTCTAAATAAAAATGAAATTCCCAAGAACAGCAATGCAGAACCAAGTGGATTTAATAGTAAAAGGAAGTGCTGGAAAGGTCCTTCCACACCCAGTTCAAACTGAGACAGTTGTGTGATATATGTTTTCATCCATAACATTAGAACAGCTGCTGCATAGATCCCTAAAAAGTTGTTGACAAAATCATCTTTTTTATTTCTGAGATATATCATTCTGCACCAACCTTTTATTTATTTTGTAGACAGTAAATTCAAAAAACATTACTTTACTATATCTTTACACTCTAGCTTTTGTAGATTACTCCCATTTTACATTTTCGTCAAGTAATTAAGACCTACTGTGAACTCATAAAAAAACGTCAAATCCTTGAGGTATCAAGGATCTAACGTCTTCTAAAGACATTACTTTTCTATTAAATGGAAACTAAGGGAGCCGTATCACGCCAAAAGACGTCGCTGCCTCAGAGTCATCTTATTTTTCCTCTGCTTGTTTTTGCTTTTTCTTCAAATATTCCGCTCGTATTTTTTCCAGATGCTGCTTTTTATCAAATTGGGCAGGCTTATTTTTTTCGTGATACTTTGCCACAGACGCCTGACCTTTGCTGTCTAATTGATATTTACCCATTTCATTCACCTACTATTCTTGTCGTCTTTGAAGACAATCTATTCATCAAATACCTGATCTTACGGAAGCAGAGATTCTACATTTATTAGTATACCCCCAAACCGTGCATATATCAGTAAATTTTTCGACTATACTTTTACCACCGGCTCCATCACTGTTAACTTTCGATTCACCGTATCCATATTCACGCTGGCTCCAATAGGTATCGCGGCTTTATAGTAGTCATGCGCAGTGGCCAGGTTGGTCAATAAAGGTTTTCCCAGCGGAACTAGAAATTCATTGATCAAATCCACATAGCTTTTTCCGTAGGCCGTTTCACAGTTCGTACATTGTCCCATAATGATTCCTGCACAATCTTCAAATTTCCCTGCCATCGCCAAGTGGGTTAAATATCGATACACTGTATTGACCGGTTCATGTGTTTCTTCCAAAAGAAGAATTCTGCCTTCCGTATTGATTTCATAGGATGTGCCTAAGGTGCCCACGAATGACGTGAGATTTCCACCTACAACCGGCCCTGTGACATTTCCGGGAACCGCCCCGATAAGCGGCACTTCAGGCGGGTTGATAATTTGCCACGGCGCAGTGACTGACGATGTCGCAGCAAAGAATTGATTGAAATTATATGCAGGAGTTCTCGAATTAAAGTCCAGCAATAACAAACTTTGAAAACTGATGAGGTCCGCATATTCAAACAGCACATTTAATAAAATTGTAATGTCACTGTAACCCGAAACAATTTTAGGATTTTGTTTAATGACGGTAAAATCTAGGAATGGTAAAATACTTGCCACCCCGACTCCGCCCCGCGCAGGTAAAATCAACTTCACTTCCGGATTTGTAAACATCTTCATTAAATCCGAAGCTCTTTGCCGTGGAGTTGCCGCAAGAAAGCCATTCGCAGAATACACATGTTCCCCCACGACCACTTTATATCCCATACTTTGCAGCATCCGGATCCCTTCCGTAATGCGATTAGCCGCCAACGGACTGCCTAGTGTTACAATCCCTATCGTGTCGCCCCTTTGCAGTTGCTGCGGTTTTACAGCCATGAACCTGATAGCCCCTCTCCTTGTGTAAGTGGCACAAACATATTCTTATTTATCAGCATATGTTTGGGTATCCCTTTTGGAGACTGACTGACGCACAAGTTACCAGGTTTGCAAACATATTTAGAAGGATGCTATTTGCGATTCTAATATGAAGTTTGCGCAGATCATTGACCTCGGCAATATGCTGAAGATGATGAAAAAGTTGAACTGACCCGTCTATCAACTGATAGATAAAAATCACTAGACAGAAGAAAGACACCTTTTCTCCGCTAAGATAGCAGGAGTGAGGTGTCTTGCTTACACGTTTTCTACATCCAAACAATTTAAGGAATAACGTAAAAGAGTGCCAGGTTGTCTGTCTTTTATCTAACTAATTCCTGGCACTCTAATATTTTCTTCTTCAACCTAGCATTCTTGTCAATCGTAATATCCCCTGAACGCTTAACTGCCATACTTATGATGATTGTTCGACTTAAGTGTTTAGATTACTGCCTTAACCAAAGCAGCATACTGAAAATCAAGTTAACCCTTTTTCACTCTTCGCTGTCGTAGGAAAAAACCTCCTGCAGCTAATCCTCCTACTGGTAAGGCAACACCTGCGACAGTTTTTATTTTCTGCTGCTTCTCCTGATTCTTCAATTCCTGTCCCTCATAAAATAGTGAATCATATAATGCGACAGCTTCCTCATTAACTGTAAATTCATCCGGAATCATATATGTTGAATTTTCGTAGCCATGATCAAAGGCTGTATCTTTAATTTCACTAGCAACTAGATTGGAGTCAAAACCTTCCTTATGCCATTCCCTAAGTTGGTCATTGTCGTTTTTATACGATTCCTGATATTTCAGCTGAATGAAAGCAAGATTGTACCCCTCCAACATGACTTCTTCTTTTCTTTTTGATTTCCCCTCTTCGTACCCTTTTTTATACGAGTCAGTAAATCTACTATCGATAGAATTAATAGACAGTGAATTTAGGGCATAGCCGTCCTTGATACCTAATTTCCCATGTTTTAGGTTTTCTTCTGCTATCCGCTTGTCATAAGCTGTCTTATAATGTTTCTCGAAATTCTTTCTGACTGCTTCTTCTTTTGTAAATTCAGACGGAATGTCTAAATCCGCAAGAGAATATCCTAATTTAAAGCCGGCTTGCTCAGAGTGAAGTAGAATTTTTTCCTGTTTATATGATTTATCAAAAGCTATCTTATAGGCAGAATTCCAGTCGGCAGACTTGGCTGTATTATTGGAAACTTCTTGATTCTCTCCTTTGAGAAACGCGTTTTTTCCGTCGATTAGACCGCTGCTTGTTCCAGCTTCAGAATCCTCTTGTTTAATTTTTTCTATCCCTTCTTTATAGCTCGCTTCATAGCCTGCTGCATATCCCTTTTTATATCCTTCATTCCCTGTATCTGTTGCGGAATTTTTAGTATTCCTACTATAACCGTCATCATAACCCCGTGCCTTACCTTTTGATTTCCCTTCATCGACATCCGCTTGTGTATAGGTTGGTTTAGGTTTAGGTTGAGGTTGAGAGGTGTTTACATTTCTTGTGGTTTTATTTGCTGAATTGGTACTGGATCCTCCACCATTATGGTAATGATATTCACCTGTCTTCAATCCCCACTTTGCACAGTTTGTTCTGCACGTATGCCCCCCGTTGCTGTCCGTTCTACCTGGATGAGCTGAAGTTTTCTCAGTGAAAATAAGCGAGGAAATCAAAATAATACTTAATGTAATTACTAATTTTTTCATAACTTTACTCCTTAATAAAATATATTAATAATGAAATACTTCGAATACTTTTAACACCAACAGTAAAAATATCTATAAATAAATTATTTTTCTGTTTAATAGTCATGTTATTCAATTCGCATACTATTTAACTAACAACTAAAACTCAGCAAGATTACGAAAAATAATCACTCTATATTTACTAAATAATCAAATTTTCAACTCCATTTCAAAATATAATCATAGTACCGTCATTATACCAATATATTCTATTTTTATATACCTAAATACACAAATAAACCTTTTATATTTAAAATTCTTATTGTAAAAGTCAAATATTTCTCACTTGGCCTAGGAAGAGATTAGTAAAGGACTTAATAATTAGATCAACATTGGACGCAAAGTAAATAATGCTATCAGATACCGATAATTGATTTGCAATACTACATCCAACAGAGAGCTGCTATTTAGCCAAAATTTTACCCAATAAAAAAACTCCCCAACCTTTGGAGAGTCATGTCATTATAAATAGTAAGAGAACAGTAATTGTCCGTAGATTTAAAGTCGCCTACCATAAATTGTTAACGCGTACGTACCGACATTTTAACGACTACTTAAGAATTGATTACACTAAAAGAATAATTTAATCATTATTGCGCTCTTTAACATGAAAACACCTGCAATACAGATAATATAAAAGCCGGCACTCAATCCTTACAAAAAACCATCTTCAGGTTCGCCCACTTCAAACCCTACTGCTTTTGTAGCTTCCAATTTGAATTTCTCCATCCAATCACTCCACTCGTCATCGCCCATCCGCGCATAAAATGATAATCCGCTCGGTTCCACAGAAGCCCATATAAATATATTGTCCTCTTCTCGCCCGAACCAATAGGGAATTCCATCTTTAAAACCTAGCCAGCCGGGCATGCTTTTGTATACACCAGTCACATTACCCCACAATTCCTCAGGCAATGAGTACCAAATATTTAAATTGCAATTTTGCGGCTGCACTTCACTCATCTATTTTCCTCCCTCTTTATTAAAACCATGATTTAACGGATCTAATCATTCTTCATACACTTTTGTCCATCAGTATTTCTGACGAGCTGCTAATAGTATTCAGATCGCAGCCAAAAGGTTGCCTGCTCCTCGTGTATCGTGCAGGAAAACCATTCAACATTGTTTTTGAAGAAAATCAGGTCCTCAGGCAGTTGCGGAGCTACCCAGTCATAGAGTGAATTCGCCGACTTGATCAGAAGTTTCAATGTATCCGGAGTTGACTCGATTACATATACCGTGGCTGCCGGACCTTTCGTGATGGTCTGTGCAAACGTCTTTGTTTTATAACTGCTCTTTATGTATGGTGCAAAATAATCGAGAAGCGACCAGTCGTATGTCAGCTCATTTCGGGTAATGAAATAAAATTCATCTGAATGCACGCAAAGTACCTTCATCAAATTTTCATATACCACGCCGGTCGGATTCCCGTCAATTTCCCAGTAATCCATACTGCACTCTCCTTTATTATAGAATAAGCACTCATTCAGGCAGTATCTTAATTTTCAGTCCAAATACATTTCCAATTCAACTTGTACTACAGGCGAAGTAAACCCTTCCGGCACTAAGTCTGCCTCTTCCGTAAAACTGATGTCAACACCCGCAAGCTTGTAGGACGGCATTGTTTCAATCTGCTCCGGCCCATCAATGATCCTGCCCGCAAAATGATAAAAGACTATATAATGATGCGTACCGTCTCCGCTCCTGCCAAACGCTGAAACTTCCCCTTCTTTGTGCGGATCAATTCCGAGAAAACGAAAGAAATCGCGGATTTCTGCAGGGAATTGCTCACATGCCTGAACATAATGCAGACAATCTTCACAGCTGCAGTCCTGTGTAAGAAGAGGGTGGCCTGCATAGAATTCCCTAGTTCGTTCTCTATCCGTTTCTATAGTCCAAGCACCGAATTCCAATCGTTTCATGTAATCGCCCTGTTTCATAACATCCCTCCCGGTCATTTCGTCGCTGTCAGCATCTCAATATATCACGTAAACATGTCCGCGATGTTATGTGAGTTACTGCCCTCTCCATCATCTGGTTCTGCATGCATAATTTCTTCTCATCGTTCAGGTACACCTGTTGAATGTGGTACCTTATCTATCCGGCAGGTGCTGAGACTTCATCGGGCCACCCCCTCTGTCTCTCTCAATAAGAAAAGAACGTCTGCTCAATTGCGAATAAATATAAGGCAAGATAGTTTTCATGTCAACCAACGGGATTATCTGTTTTAGCCTTACTGATCTAACCCAAAGTAATGCAAATGTCCTTTAAAAAGTGATCACTACTAAATGAATCTATCAATTATTCAGCTAATAATAACAAAAATACAAAATAATCGACATGATTTGTCATTTTATTATCAGGAATTAGTTTTAGTAACAATTAAGGGGCAAAAAATACTATAATAGAATTAGTTAAATTGGTTACATATACTCACATTAATGAAAGGAGTTTTAATATTGTCCAAAAATAAAATGAAACAACCGCCTCTAGAACTAACTGCAAAAAAGAACAAGGAAGAATATAATCAGTTATCTTGGTTCATGAAAACTTGGAGTTGGCTCTTGATTTTATTCTCGCTTCTAGCCTTTTTCATTCCTCATGCAATCCTTTTAACAGGTCCAATAATCGGCTGGAAATTGCGAAAGGCCATTAAGCAGAATAACAAGCTCTTTATCAAGTATGAGGAAATCGCCAAAATAGTTGACGATAGAATTCTCAAGCTTGACGCCTTAGATGCTGACATAGAGATTACCGAACAAAAAATTACAAGTCATAAAGAAGAATTAGCTGCTATTCAGGAAGATATTATTAATAACAAAGAGATATTCGGAAAACTAAAGACAGAATTCAAAAATGATGTCCGAGAAGAAATGAAAGAACAGATTAGCGAGGCAACAAACGAAGCAGCGAAAATAAGAGAAACTGCTACCAACGATGCTGCGAATGTCCTGATAGATGTTCAAAAGTACATTGAAGAACGAGATCAACTGCTAATCGACAATGAAAAAGCAGAAAAGCAGTTAAAAACTAATACGAATAAAATTCTAAAAGCTAAAGCTGAAATATTAGGAATCAAAACACTTACTGAAAATTTTCCTAATGCCTTAAATTACTCTAAGTTAGAAAAAGAAGTACGGAATGTTAGTCAATTTTTCGATGAGGAGAGCATGCTTCGAAACCTTATTGAACTCGATTGTCATTACAAAAACTCTAAAGAGTTACGTAAAGAAATGAATAGGAATAAGCGTGAGTTGAAAAAGGTTTTAGATACATATGTGGATCGCTACACTACGAAAGCGAATAAAACTATATATCAACTAATGGTTATTGGTTTGCAAGCAGAACTACAGAACATCTTATATACTCTTACGTATTCGAAACTTGAAGAGGCTCAAGAAAATGTGCGTGATCTAGTTAGGAGATATCTGGCAATTTGTGCGGATGGAAATAATTCCATTCTCCCCACAATTACTCGTTTCTTATCGGAAATCGAGCCTATATTCTTAGAGGCCATTGAAATCGAACATCATTACTATGCCAAACGTGAGCTTGAAAAAGAAGAGCAGCAAGCAATACGAGAACAGATGAGACAAGATGCTGCAGAGAAGAAGGCTTTGAAAGAACAGCAGAAGAAGCTTGAACAAGAAGAAGAAAAATTCATGGTAGAAATGCAACGAAACATGGAGCTTCTTTTATCCGAAACAGATACAGACAAGATATCCGTATTGGAAGCGCGAGTTCGTGAATTGGAAGAGCAGCAGAATGAGCTTGAATTGAAGAAAGAGGAAATCACCCGACTTGCGAACGGTAAAGCAGGTTATGTCTATGTTATTTCCAATCTTGGCTCCTTCGGTGATCAAATGTTTAAAGTTGGGATGACAAGACGACTAAATCCTCAAGAACGAGTAGATGAACTAGGAAGCGCTTCTGTCCCATTCAAATTTGATGTCCATGCTATGGTGTTCAGTAACGATGCAGTAGGACTGGAAAATCAGCTGCATCAAACACTTCATCAGCAGAGGGTTAATAAAGTAAACTTGCGCAAAGAGTTCTTCAACACTACGATTGAAAAATTACAAGAAATTGTAGAAGAGATTGATCCAACAGTTGAATTCAAGACGACATTACTTGCCCAAGAATATTTTAAAAGTAAAGAATTGAAAGAAGAAAAGTTGTCGAATGTCGGATAATCAAAAAACATGTGTATTCGTTACGAAGGATGGACTTCAGAAAAAATATTTTGCACCACATATTCTTCTCGCGTAAACGAACTCTACAGTATGGTATCATTATCTTAAAAGTAATTTTCAGGAGGCCTGTATGAAAAAAGTAATTAAAGTGGTCGCTGCCATCATTGAAAACGACGAGAAGGAAATCCTCTGTGCGCTGCGTTCACCCGCCATGTCGATCCCGAATCGCTGGGAATTTCCGGGTGGTAAAGTGGAAAAGGATGAAGATCTCTATACTGCTTTGAAGAGAGAAATTACCGAGGAAATGAATTGTACGATTGAAATCACAGAGGGTATCTTCAACGACAATACACATGAATACGATACATTCATGATTAATTTGATCTCCATCAAATGCCGTATTGCCGAAGGAACGCCAACAGTCAGTGAACATTCAAAAGTAATCTGGCTGAAGCGCGAGAATTTGGAATCGCTCCAATGGGCCCCTGCCGATATCCCTGCGGTTCAGCAGCTGATCGAAGAAAAAGGTGTAGTCTTCTCACATTGAGAAAACTACACCTTTTTTGTAAATTCCGTATAAAGATTCGCCGGCAATTTATTCTGCAATTTCAATTGAACAGTAATCGGTTTCTCTCCCGAAGCCTCGATAGTATCTCCCTTGCCGATATAAATAAAAGGCTCATTCTTGCCATCAATTTGCCGATACTTCCTCACAAACAAATGCAAATGAATGCCGTTTCGCTGGTTGAAAATGATATTCTGTCCTCTTTCTGAATGCTGGGAGGTACTATTTGGCGTCTGCCACTGGAAATACTGCTCATCCATGAACTTATCATGATAATTGATACTTTCTTTAATATCTTCTTCTTTATGAAGATCGATAAACAAGAAATAATCATTTCCACTCGCAAGCAGCCCTGAGCCCCTGAACGAGCTGTGAATTTTTCGGTAGTTCGACATAAGAGCGGCATCGATCATTTGGTATTGTTCGTACAGTTTAAAATGTGGCACACCGTAATTTGTCGTACCGAATTCCTTCTCATAGCGATGAATTCCATAATGGATTACATCCTCAATGAACCTCCGAAACTCCCTTTTCATCAATATCTGATTATAAAGTGGAGATTTCATCAGCCTTTCACCCTGCTGGAAAACAAGCTTCGGCTTCTTTAACTGCACACTGTCATAATAATCCTGGTCCAGCGTTTCAAACGCATGCCGTACGCTATCCTCATCGACATCTTCAACCAGCTTGAGAATTTGCTGCTTGGCCATATCTAAATCGATCTCTTCATAATCCAATAAGTAGCGCAAGATCACGAATTCATACACTCTTTTTAACGGCAGCTTGCTCGACAGCTCTTTTAGAATCCCTTCAAATGCTTCATCAAATAAAAGACTCTTTAGCCCTTCGTTCTTTTCCACTTTCGCCACAAACTGCAAATACGTTTTTTCTTTCCAAATAAATTTGACCGGATCGGGCGCGCCATCAAATTTTAAGTAATCCATTAAATAAAGCGGCGTTCGCCCTTGGTTTAGTTTTTTAAATTCGTGATATTCCTCTTTTAGGTACTTCTGCGAGTTGAAATTTTCTTGATCAATCTGAGACAATATGCGATCTCTTGAAATTCTGTCCATTTGAATATGTGTGCAGCCTGGAATATTGGCAAAGTTGGTGGCAATGGCGACTTTCAGACTTTCCTTATCGTAATAGCGGCTACCATTCAAGGCCATCGCAATCAGAAACGTCTTATTATGATTGCCAATGAAATCAAGAACTGTGAGAAACGTCTTCCCTTCATGCTTCCGCAACCCCCTTCCCAATTGCTGAATAAATACAATCGGGGAATTGGTTGGCCGCAGCATCAATACCAAGTTGACAGAAGGAATATCCACACCTTCATTGAAAATATCAACTGTGAAAATAAACTCTAATTCGTCTTGATCGTCTTCCAGTCTCATCATAAAGTGTTCACGCCGCTCAGGAGAGTGGTCTCCGTAAAGGAATACACTTGGAAAACCTCTCTTATTAAACTCATCGGCCATATAGCGGGCATGCTCAATACTGACACAAAATCCAAGACCTTTTCGTTTCCCTCCATCATGCCCATAAAAAAGGAACTTCTCTACAATAAAATCAACGCGTTCATTCACCTTCAGCTTTTTCGTCACTTCTTGAATGTCGTCGATATCGATAGCGCTCAAATCGATACTCTCAATATCCGTGATGCCGAAATAGTGAAAAGGAATAACCAATTCGTCCTCCAGCGCTTCATGAAGACGGACTTCGAGGGCGACATTATTATCGAATAATTCAAAAATGCTATTGCCATCCGTCCGCTCTGGCGTTGCAGTCATACCAAGAGTGAATGCGGGCGTGAAATATTCAAGAACGTCCTGGTAGGTTGGACTTGTTGCATGATGGGCCTCATCAATGATCAGATAGTCGAATTCGTCTTGATCAAACTCATGAAAACACTTGGAGATCGTTTGAATTGTAGCAAAAACATAGTCAACATCTTTTTGCTTATGATTCCCTGTCAGCAAACCAAACCTTAGATTCTCATTCGGTAGCAGCAGTTCGAATGTCTCCTTCGCTTTACGCAAAATATCCTCCCGATGCACAATAAACAGCAGTTTCTTTGGCTTTAATTTTTTCACATCGAACGCCGACATATACGTTTTACCCGTTCCGGTCGCTGCAATGACGAGTGCCTTCTTCTCTCCTAAGCTTCGAAGTCGCTTCAGATTCTCCGTCGCTCTTTTTTGCATTTGATTCTGTATAATATATTGACCATTTTCATAAATTTTCATTCGGGATACATTAGTTCCCTTGAAATTCCCCAAAAACTCTTCATATCTAGCGATAAAGTCTTCATCAGCAATCACGCTCAAATCCCAAAGGCGATTGAACTCACTTAGAACATCCTGAATGAACTGGCCTTCTTCTTTGGCGATGATTTCTACATTCCATTCAATATTGCTTTTAAGAGCACTTTGCGTAATATTCGATGACCCGATAATCACCTTATACCAATCTTTATATTCGAAAATATACGCTTTCGTATGAAAACCGACTTCACGGTCCGTTACAAATACTTTTAAATCAACATTCGGAAATTGTCGAAGCTTGTCCAGCGCCTTCGCTTCGGTAAAATTCAAATAAGTCGATGTAATGATCTTTCCGGCGGCTCCTCGTCTCTCCGCTTCCTTGATAGGATCCAACAATAGCTGGAGTCCACTAAAATTTATAAACGCCACACTAAAATAAAATCGCTCACAATCTTCAAGTGAAGAAACTAGTTCATTCAATAAATTCTCGATTCCCGAATTGACAATCAGGCGTTTCTCCATAGCTTCCATTCTACTACCTCAGTCCGCTTATTTTTTCAGTTAAGTGGATCTTACTATACTCTTTCAGAATAGTAAACAGATGGTAGAATTGACTGTAGTCGCGGTGCAATTCAACGTATTAATCTTTAACGCTCTTCAGCTCATTAAGTAATGGTTTATCCAAATTGAGCAGCCGATCCTGTTCATTACGAGCAGACGGGGGTGTTCATTCTTCCTAAATATCCGCTTCTAACGCCTCTCCAGGCAAGCAAACAGAATATACTTTTTGTATGCTATTAGTGAAAGGTACCAGGTCCTAGTTGTATGTGGACCTGATACCCGCCTTGTGATCATTCCATCGTTATATTATGAAACAGGCACTTTAGTAAAACGATCAAATCGCAATGGATCTGTTGGAACAATCGTATCAGATACACCGCGAATTAACTCTTCAATTAACTTCCCGGTAACTGCCGCTAAACTTATTCCATCGCCCTCATGCCCAGCTGCTATGAAAAATCCAGGTATGCTGTCAACTTCTGATACGATTGGCAGATGGTCAGCCGTCCATGGCCTGAAGCCCGTATACGTACGGATCATCGTAAAATCATTCATTTTCGGATAAAAACGCATGGCTCTTTTTGCCATGGTTTGAACCACATTGATATCAATTTTTCCGTTATACCCAACAAATTCACGGCTGCTGCCCAGCAAGAAATTCTGGCTTTCCGTTGGTTCAAGTACCAGCGCTACACCATGCTTCTCTGTTACTGGATCTACAATCCGGTCACGTCCGAATTTATTCATTAAATAACCAAATTCCATGACATTCCGCATCATGACCGGCTTTTGTCTGGCCCCAACGATAATATGACCTTTTCTTGGTATGATTGGGATATCAAGATCAAGCATGTTACCGATAAATGGTGCCCATACGCCCGCAGCATTGACGACTTTTTTCGCCGTAAATTGGCCATTTGTCGTTTCAATTGTAAAATCATCTTTTTTTGTAATCGAAGTAACTTCTGACTGTGTATACACTTTAAGTCCATATTGCTTCGCCTTATCAATGAGCGAATAACAAAATAGATAAGGGTTTATGAGCGAGTCTGTTCTGCACTCTAATCCTCCGGGAATATCATCCGCGAAATAAGGAGACTCCGCTCGGAGATCTGCCCGGTCCAGCAATTTGAAATCCAAACCGGCGGCATTTTGTATGTCTACCCAATTTTTTGCTGCTTCCAGTTCTGTATCATTCTCGCAAACAAGCAGGCTGCCGAGTGCACGATATTCAAATCCTAATTCTAGCTTGTCACTCAAGCCTACCGTGAGTTCCTGACTTTTCAAAGACATCAGACTATCAAATCCTGGGTCCTTATCCACGATTGTCACGTTGCCATCACAGCGGGATGATGTGCCGCTCGCAATATCATCTTTTTCAATTAGCACACAATCGATGCCTGATTTTGCAACATAATAAGCAATGGCACAACCGACAATCCCTCCGCCAATAATGACGACTTCCGTATGATTTTTATTTGTCATTCTAAGATCCTCCTTTGACATGCAAGGTTATTTATATCTCTTGGGTAAAATTTTCATGAATTATCTATTATACAAACAGTATTGAAAAGAGATCTTACGCAGAAAGTTTATTGGGCTTTTTCATACGTTTGAAATGATCTATGGATTCTCTCCCGGCCTTCCACAATATCAGGATGGAATTGAATGGATGCTGAATCACGTGTAGATTTTACATCTTTCATTGCTTGCTGTATTTTATCGTTATTCTTCGCAATAGAGTACCCCGCAAGCGTTCCTTGTGCGCGGGCGACTTTTGCACTTTCGAT
Organism: Sporosarcina sp. NCCP-2331; assembly: GCF_023707945.1. NCBI lineage: Bacteria > Bacillati > Bacillota > Bacilli > Caryophanales > Caryophanaceae > Sporosarcina > Sporosarcina sp. NCCP-2331. Next base: position 80,466 of record NZ_BRCD01000011.1, on the reverse strand, counting down.
GCCTGTAATGTTTCCAGCAACGTATAATCCATTCAGAGGTGTTTCCATTTGTTCATTATGAATCGGAATATGGCCACCCAATTCTTCGACGTACTGGAATGGACAACCGATAACAGAAGCAAGTTCTGCAAGTGGGTAAAGCCCTCCTGCTATACAAACGAAATCGACGTCAATTATTTTTTCGCTGCCTGCAATTATTTCTCCGTCAGAAGTAATATCGCACATTGTCACAGATTCCACTTTTTCTGTACCATTTATTTGAACGATGGCTTTACGAATATGGATGGGCATGCCCCACATTTTCACGCCGCTCTTAGGATAGAAATTGACAGCGATATTACGCACCCAGGCAGATTTCGCAAACTTACTTCCAAAACGAAGGAAAGCAGAAGGCGCCAAATGTGCAATGCGTACCAATCCATCCATGACATGTCTAGGGTTGGCATGATTTTTCGTGACTGGATTGGAAATCGGCAAAGCCATACTATGCAGTTCAATGCCAGCAATTTGAAGTTCACGAGCGATTGCCGCAGACAAGACGTTGACGCCAACGACTACCCCTTTATTCCCAACACGAACGCGGTGTACATTTGTCATGACTTGTGCTGCACCAATCGACATCACACCGGGAAGTGTCCAGCCTGGGATGGGGACAGCTGTTTCTGCTGCGCCTGTCGCAATGAGTAAATTCGTCGTATCAAGAACGCCTATATTTGTATGTATCATATAGCCGTGTTCCGTTTTTTCGATATGGTGGGCAGAAACGCCACATGTAATTTCTGTGTGTAGTTTTTCTGCTTGATCCAATAACATTTGTGTTTCTTTAATTCCATTCCACCATTCGCCATTTGGTTCTTGGTGAAGCTGTCCTAGTAATCTACCGCCTGGCTTCGGAAATTCATCGATGACCAGGACCTGTAAATCTGATTCGCGGCATGCAATGGCGGCTGATAAACCAGCGGGGCCCGCACCAATTATGACGACATCATACATGTGGAACACCAACCTTTTTGCCTTTGTTCTTTTGTTCAAATTCCGCATATGTACGCGGCCATTCCTCTGGCGCAGATTCAAATGGAGCGGCTTGCAGTTTTCCGCTTTCAACTGTCATATTTTCTTCGACTGATGTCATGCATGCCCGAACACCTTGTGCTTGATTGACCGTTACTCGACATTCAAAGCAATGGCCAATATTACAGTAAATAGCCCGTGGTGCCCCAGTTTCTTCATGAACGCGCAGTTGTCTGATACCATTTGCAAGAAGTGCCGATGCAATGGTATCCCCTTCAAAACCTTGATATGAAACACCATCAAAAGTAAAAGTAACTGTTTTTTGGTTTTCTAATTTCCCAAGAACAGGATGATCTAGTATACGGTTCGTCATCATCTCATTTCACCTCCTAAAATAGCTAGTGATACAGGTCTGACGGGTGGCTGGACTTTCATAGGAATGTCATGCCCTGCTTTCTCTCCTGTAACCGCTTCCAATACAGCGTCAACTGCTGGCCTGCACGTACGCCCGCCACAGTACCCCATACCAGCCCTTGTTCGTAACTTCACTTCACGGGCCGAGCAGTTATACGTAATTGCCGTATTTTGAATGTCCTGTAAAGAAACTTCTTCACATCGGCAGATAATTGTTTGATCCATAGTCGGATTTCCTCCTTTATCCCTCTAATAATAGGTGCCCCCTGCTCCTTGATAGGAGTCATACAACCTGTCGATTAATAACTACTGACTGCATCTCCGACAAATTGCTCTTTCGTTGATTCCAAGATAATCATATGCTTCTGTAAGATTACGCCTAGTAATAATTGCATTGTCTTACCCACATCATACCAACATTGTTAGCAAGCTACAATTTAAATTTCGATAGTTCAAAATAAAATAAGGGAACCTGCACAAGGGTTTCTTCTCATACAAGAGCCCTTACTTATATCATACTTATAATCTCATAGTCGAGACGATGAGAATCCAGCAGCGTATAGACGAGAATTTATTAAATATATTCAAAATATGACTTGAAATTACTTTAGACTCCACAAAAAAAGAACAAATTCTTTCGTGAATGATACACGAAGGATTCGTTCTTTTTAGTTATCTTTTTGATATTATACTCCTTTTCGTTAATTTCGAATCGTTTACGAATCTCATGGATATCTAGTACCTTATTTCTTTATATCATTGCTATTTTTGTCTTACTTTTCAATGTTTAACTAAACGGTATCAAGACCGCATACTACTCTAAATCAACTCATCATTTCTTCCGGTTTGATTGAGGACCGGTACCATGTCTAAACCAATAAAATGAAAATATAATAAATTTTCTTGAATATACATTATTAATATGTTAAATTTAGTATTCTGACGTTTTCTTAATTTATCAAACTATGACGTCTGTTTTCTAATGCGAATTTTAAAATCATCTAAAAATATGCCGTACGTTTAAATACATGCAGGAGGTACTTATGCTAAAATTTGAAAATGTTACAAAAGTGTACGATGGTGGATTTCAAGCTGTGAAATCTGTCAACTTCGAGATTGCAGAAGGTGAATTACTTGTTCTTATAGGACCTAGTGGTTCAGGTAAGTCTACTACCATGAAAATGATTAACCGAATTATCCCGCACACAAGTGGAAAAATTTCTATCAAAGGCAAAGATATCAAATCTTACAACGCCGCTGATCTCCGCAGAAATATCGGTTATGTCATTCAACAAATCGGTCTTTTCCCTCATTATACAATCGAAAAAAACATTTCTATTGTACCTCAACTGAAAAATTGGGATAAAAAAGAAATCAAAACACGTGTACTGGAACTACTTGAATTAGTCGGACTCGATCCAGAAATATATGCTGCACGTTATCCGAAAGAATTATCAGGTGGACAACAACAACGTGTCGGAATTGCGAGAGCGCTTGCAGCGAATCCAGATGTGATTTTAATGGATGAACCATTCAGTGCGCTTGACCCCCTTACACGTGAGCAGCTGCAAGAAGAATTACTTAAGCTGCATAAACAGTTAAAGAAGACCATTGTCTTTGTTACACACGACATGGACGAAGCGTTAAAGATGGGAGATCGGATTGCCATTATGAAAGACGGCAATTTACTTCAGTTGGATACTCCAGAAAAACTACTGCATGAACCCGCTCACGGCTTTGTAGAAGAATTTATGGGTAAGCATCGAATTATTCAAAACCCTGAACTAATGCCCGTTACGGAAATACTGGCAGAGAAGATTGTCACTACCCATTCTAATACTTCGCCAGAACGAGCCATTTCGCTTATACGTCAACGAAAAATAACAGATCTTCTCGTCGTAGATGATCAAAGAAAGCTTCTCGGCATTGTTTCTGCTTACGATTTAATTAAAAAATTAGACGAGCTCAAAACAATTGATGAAGTCACGAAACCGGCAGTACCGTATTTACTTGATACGTCAACAGCGAAAGATGCCATTATCATGATGGACACATCACCGTTCGGCATGATCCCGATTGTCAATGAACATCATATACTCGTAGGACTCGTCAACCGCGGCTCCTTACTCTCTGCAATGTCCAGTCAATGGACAGATAAGGGGGCTGAGCTAGATGAATAATTTAAATATATGGCAACAGCTTGTAGAACAAACAAAACTGCGATGGCCAGAAGTACTCGAAGCGACATCCGTCCATATTCAACTCGTATTCTTCTCGATGATCCTCGCAGTACTCATCGCCGTAACGCTCGGAATTCTCATTACACGCGTTCCTAAACTGAAAACCGGGGTCCTTGGTGCCGCAGGTATTATGCAGACCATCCCTAGTTTAGCTGTACTCGGTTTTATGATCCCCATCTTCGGGATCGGTGTAAAAACAGCCATTGCTGCCTTATTCCTTTATTCTCTGCTGCCCATTATGCGAAATACGTACACGGGGATTAAGGATGTCGATCCGGCCACAATCGAGGCTGCGAGAGGTATGGGTATGACAAGCATGCAAATTTTGTTTAAAGTAGAATTGCCTCTTGCAATCCCTATTATTATGGCGGGAATTCGAACTGCTGCGGTAATTAACGTCGGTAACGCGACACTGGCGGCATTCATCGGAGCAGGCGGACTCGGTGATTTCATTTTCCTCGGGATTACACGCGGGATAGACGGATTGATCTTACTTGGGGCCATTCCAGCGGCGATCCTTGCAATTGCTCTGGAAACATTCTTTAGCGCCGTTGAACGCTGGACGACGCCGGAAGGATTGAAATGAAATTGAAAAACAAACTTAGATTATTATTTGTCACGACCTTACTTGCCGGCATGCTTTCAGGCTGTATATTCAATGAAAAAGATTCACTTAGACTCGGTTCCCGTAATAATACGGAAAGCATTATTTTGTCTCATGTCATGGGACAATTAATCGAGGACCGGTTAGGAATAGATATTATTTATAAAGAAAACCTGGGCGGCTCGTCTGTCGTCTGGAACGCCATGACAAATGACCATATCGATGTCATCCCTGACTATACAGGAACTATTGTGGTCACCTATTATCAGGAAGAACCCGGCACGGCCGAAGAAACATTGGCTGCGACCAAACAACTTGTCGCCGGTGACCATATCACAGCGCTCGGTACGTTCGGCTTCAATAATACGTATACACTGGCTCTTGACGAGGCGAAGGCGGAAGAGCTGGGCCTGGTGACATTCAGTGATTTCGCTGCAGTCTCCAAGGATTTTACCCTGGGCGCCGTATTCGAATTTATTGACCGGCCGGATGGACTGCCCGGTTTTGAAAAGGAATATGACATTGAATTTAATGACGTCAAAGGAATGGATCATGGCATGATGTACCGTGCGATCGGGGCAAATGAAGTAAATGTCATTAACTCTTACACGACAGACGGGCAGCTCGCGATTGCGAACCTGCGCGTGCTCGAAGATGATAAATCGTACTTCCCTCCTTATCACGCACTTCCGCTGGTCCGGGATGAAACCCTGAAGGAATATCCGGAACTTGAAGAAATACTCGGTCTTCTTGAAGGTAAAATTGATGAAGAAACTATGCAAGTCATGAACGGAAAAGTCGACAATGACGGCATTATGGTCGAAATCGTTGCGAAGGAATTCCTGGTGGACAGCGGGTTAATTGAAGAAAAGTGAATGGAAACAGCGCAGCCTCTTGTGTAGACGAGGGTGCGCTGTTTTTTTCGTATCAGGTCTTTTAAACGTGCCTGTGTAAGAAACAAACATGAAAGTTCACTTATTCATGTTTGTTTTAATAATCATGAAAGTTTAAACAAACACAATAGTTTCTTGCACAGGCACCTATTAGTTTTTCTAGTTCCCTATATATTCTTTCCATTTCTGTTTCCAGTTTTCTATTTCATGCTTGATCTCTTTCTTGAACTTTTCTTTCTTTTCTCTTTTTTTCTTTTGTTTCTCTTCTTTTTTCTCTTGTTTACTCTTCTCTTTTTCTTTTATACGTTCCTTTTCACTCAACTTTTTCTTCTGTTTCTTAAGTGCTTCTATATCTTTCCCGATTAATGGCAAATCAAATTTCTTTGTGGGCAGCTCACTCATAGTTCTTGAAAGGACTTGCGCGAAAATGGGGGGCGCCGTGAAACTGCTGGTAGAAGTTAAATAATGTTCCGAATCTGTTTGATCATACCCCAGCCACACTGCACCTGCGATGTCCGGAGTATAGCCGACGAACCAATGATCTTTAGAGCCATCCACACCTGAAAACGGCAGTTGAGTGGTGCCTGTTTTTCCCGCCACTTCCATACCTGAAATTTGAGCTTTCGCAGCCGTACCTTCTTCTACAGCACCTTGCAGCATATAGGTCATTTGCTGAGCAACTTCCGCATCTGTTACCTCCACGGACTGTTCCCGCCACTTCCCAATGACTTTTCCTTCTGAATTTTTTATTGCTGCAATCGCATGTGCATCTACCATCACGCCGTTATTCGCAAACGCAGAAAAAGCTTGAGCCATTCGCAAAGGGGAAGTACCTTTGTCCATTCCTCCCAAGGCCAGACCAAGCGCATGATCGTTTTTTTCCAATGGAATGCCGAACCTTTCCACGGCGCGCACCCCATTTTTTATTCCGATCTGATCTAAAAGCCAGACGGGAGGGATGTTATACGAGTGCGCAAGTGCATCGTACATGGTCACTTGCCCTCTATTTTTCTGATCGAAATTTTTCGGAGAATAGCCGTCAATGTTTATTGGTTCATCTAGAAGCAAATCCGACATGCGATAACCTTTCTCGAGCGCCGGGGTGTAAACGGCCAACGGCTTCAATGCCGAACCCGGCTGCCGGATGAGTTTTGTCGCATTATTAAAGCGGCCATGCGTATATTCTCCTCTGCCCCCAACCAATGCCGAAATCCCGCCTGTCTTAGGATTCAGGAAAACAGAAGCACTTTGAATGAGTTGATCGGGCGTACTTTTAGGAAAATAACGATCATCCTTATACACTGCTTCCAAAGCATCTTGGATGACAGGATTTATTTCTGTATAAATATGTAATCCGCCAGACAGCACTTCATTTTTTGTAAGATGGTACGTATTGACCGCCTCGTCAATTACACGGTCAATATAATAAGGATATTTCCCTTTATACTTCGGTACCGTCGAATCAGCAAGCACGATTTTTTGTCCGACCGCATCATCGTACTCTTCGCGAGTAATATACTGTTCACGCAACATCAATGATAAAACAAGATTACGCCGATTCAATGACTTCTCCATGTTTTTTGTAGGGGATAAATGCGTAGGTGCTTTAATGACGCCCGCTAATGTCGCAGATTCACTTAACGTCAACTTGTTGATGTCCTTGCCAAAATAATTCTGCGCTGCACGTTGAACACCCCACGACCCGTCACCGAAATAAATCTGATTGAGGTAGCGTTCCATAATCTCATCTTTCGAATACGTCCGCTCAATCTTCTTTGCCAGGATCAATTCTTTGAACTTGCGGGAGTACGTACGGTCTTCCGTTAAAAATACATTTTTCGCAAGCTGCTGCGTAATCGTACTGCCCCCTGCGACAATTTTCCCCTTGAACGCATTTTGAATCAGAGCGCGTCCCATCCTCAAATAATTCACGCCGTGATGTTTGTAAAAGCGTTGGTCTTCTACGGAGACAACTGCATCAATCAACGTTTGAGGAATCTGGTCGATCGACACACCTTCAATATTCGAATTTGAAATCTTACTGATGATTTCTCCGTCCGGGGCGTAAATAAATGTCGAGCGCGGCGCGGGTTCTTCGAGTTTGCTTACGTCGCTGAATGTTATGAAGATATTTAGTATGAGCAGTCCGCAAAGAACCGCCAGCAGTAGACCGATGAATATAAAACGGGTCATCTTTTTCATCAGGCTGCTTTTCTGTTTTGGAGATTTTTTATGTTGTTGTTCTTTATATTCGGATCTTTTCATATAGAGTTCACCTGCTTTTTTGCTGCGGAGTTTTTGGATGAGTATAGCACAGTATTGACGATGGGGGTGTTTGAAGGTTGCGTGGTTCATATTTGTGCAAAAAAACAATAAAGGTACCTGTGCGCGAAACTTTCATGATTGTTTACACATTCACGTTTGTTTCTTGCACAAGCACCTTTACTTTGGACCGATTGCGCCCGTTACATATCGGGGTTTATGTCGAAAATAGAGCGTACAGAGACATTCACTATGCCATACATTTCTTTTACATGGATCGTTCTCCCTCTATCTATGCCTGACACCGCGTCACCCGGCTGGCCAAGCATCCAGTAGACGCCATTTTCAAATTCCATATCAATTGTGCCTGCGTTTTTCGCTGTAATATGGAATATGCCCGTACCCGGCTCCCGCTCTACCGTTGCGATCGAATCAGCGTTTTCAGTGAGTATCGTATGTTTACCAATATTATTCGCAGCTTTTTTGTCATAAGTATAATATCCCTCGTACGACGCCGCTACATCATACGTAAGCGAAGGCTGTTCTTGCAACACCTCCGTGTCATAATAAAATGAACCATCTTTCGGTATCTTTGCCTCGATTGCGAACCGCACATCTTTTCCATTCGCAAAACGCACAGTCGCAATGTAGTCACCAGGTTTGTCGATCACAATATACTTTCGGGTAGGATATTGGTACGTCCCGAATGTAGCATCCTCGGACACCACTGCACCGTCCACTGTAGAAATGTGGACATGCGTAATCTTTTCCGCTGTAGCCATGTCGAAAATCGCTGCAGTCGGCAAATAATCCTCTGTTTCCTCAAGCGTCAGCCGCAATTCTCCATTCACTTTTTTCACTTGTACGTAATACTTTTTAATTTTTTGCTGCGAGCCATTCCATCCGTGTAAAGCGAGAGTACCCTTTCCTTCTTTCAGTGGAATTAATTGAACCCGCCCGTCTGTTGATGGGTCTTTTCCATACGTGTAGATTGCTTGAAACAACTCATTTTTATTAGTAAGATCCTGATAGATTCCACCCGATTCCGAATGAACACTTATCCTATCGAATCCTAGTTCATCCGCCCGCACCGTCACCATCGCCGGCTTCGATTTCTCGGTTTTCGTCAATAATACAGCTGCTTGGCTGCGCGTGATCTGCGCATTGATGCTGAATCTGTCAGGAGACGTACCTGAAGTAATTCCGAGACGGTACAGAATGAGAACGTTTGTACCATGCGATTGATATTCCACGACATCCTTGAACGGGTTTTTCGTCTCGTAGAAATTATAGCGCGGCAAATCGAATGCTTTTACGATGATCGAAGCAAACTGCCCCCGTTTCACCGGATCATTCGGACCGTAACGGCCGTCTTGATAGCCACCGATCACATTCGCTTCAGCCAGCGCCGCAATCGCCGGGTAATGCCCATTTTTCATTGAGACATCTGTAAACCCGGGATTTTTGACGTTCGTCGTATCCAATTTCAGCATCTTCGCAATAATGGAAGCGGCCTGCCCTCTCGTAATCGGATTCCCCGGCTTGAACGTACCATCCGGATAACCGCCAATAATATCGCGTGCCGCCAAGTCGTTCACCGCTTTCGCGTATGGCTGCTTCGGCGAAACATCCTTGAACGGCTGACTGCTTGCCGCCCCCGCCGATAAAGGCAGACCACAAGCCAACACAACAGCACTCAGCAGCGTCATCATCATCTTTTTCATTTCATATCTTCCTTTCCTGTCTATATAACATCGTACAGACGCAGAAATACGGAAAAAGTTTCAAAGATTTTATTGTAGTTTTAGTAAAGGAAACTCGCGCATAAAACTTCATTTTGATTATACGAGTGGACAAAAAAATCCCCCGCTGCATGCGGAGGACTCGCCTATTTAATAACCGTCACCGGACATTTTGCTTCCTTGATCACTTTATGGCTGACGCTTCCGAGCATCTCCACTGCCCGCAGCGCATTTCGTGATCCTCCTATCATTCTTTCTATTCGTTTGGATAGAAAGGTGGAAGTTTGCAATGGTACGGTATTTAGAACGATTTAAGTACTGTCTGAATTCATCTAGTTAATCAGGCTTCGCATTCCTCTAAATGAAAATCACACAATTCTATATTAGTTCAATGAAAGACCGGGATCAGGTGCAACAAATCTCCTCACTAACCAAGCGACGACTATACTAAATACGAAATGAGCGGCTGTCCAATAAAACCAGGCCATGCCATCATCTGCAGCAGGCGGCTTTTCTGTTAATAATGTTAAAAAGAACAACACGCCGCTCCCTACAGTATAAACAAAAATATACGGCCACCCAGAAGACTGCAAACCAATAAAAGATAATATGTAATAAAGCCCGACAACACTGGCAATGCAAAAGATAAAGTGAAAGAAAATACCAAACCAGGCACTTTCACTGAAGACATGTATCAAAGGAAAATAATCCACATTATACAGCAAGACGTATGCTTCATTTCCCGTTAACAAATAGACAACATGCAGCAGGACCGCTAAAATAATGCCGCTTATTATTCCGATCCCAAGTAACCTCGCGAATTTATTCATCGTATACATCTCCTTAATGTGTGGACAGATTTGCATTTCTTTTTTCATCACATAAGAAAATCCAGTCGCAGAATTTTGCAGTCCGATGGCAGACAGCTCAGTACTCATCCTTTTCCCTTTCCCGTCTGCCTATCAAACCTTTGCCGGTGCCCCAAAAAAGTACCAGGTTAGCACACAACTCAGAAACAGTTCAGAGTTGTTTCTGATTTACGGCGAGATCTGACCGGCTAATAAAATATTGTCCACATAGAAGTTCAAAAAACGGGTATCTAAAAGAGGAATGCACACAGCATTCCTCTTTCCTTCTCTCTATTACGCATCAAACTCATATATTTGCGAAGCAGAAACATTGATCAAGCCTTTCAGCTTCCGAACTGTTATTTCCATGCCGGTGATCATGCCCGATACCCCATCCCCCGTTTCGCCACGAAAGTAGACAGGATTTTCAAATTTCACTTCGAATGAACCGGGTTTTTTCGCCGTGATTTGAAAGACATTCGTTCTGGGATTTCTTTTAATATCCGCAATGTCTTCTGCATTTTTCGTAATGACCGTATGCTTTCCGATATTCCGAGCCATCGTCTTATCATAATACCCATTTTTTTCAAACAGCTCTTCAACGTCGAATGTATAAGACGGCCGCTCTCTCAGCACATCCATGTCATAATGAAAGTAAGCATGCTCCGGCTCTTTCGCACGAATGGCATAGCGGACTTCTTCACCACCCGCCAACCGGGCAACGGCAAGATAGCTGCCCGGTTGGCGAACCATTATACAAGTCTTTTGATCCTCTTTGCATTTGTGGAGAGCTGCATCATCATCCAACAAAGAACCGTCTGCTGAATAAAGGCTGACTTTCTTGATTTTCTCAGCTTTGGACGATTCCAGCGGCGCCTCTGTCGGCAAGTAATCATCGGTTTGCTCAATCGACAGTTTCAGCCCGTCATCTGTTTTTTTGACATGCACGTAATACTTCCGATAAACATCCTCATCCTCATCCACCGGCGAATCTCCATTATATCCGCTGACATTCAGTGTCGCAGTTCCTTCTTTCAATGCAATAAGCTGCAGTCTGCCCGGTCCATACGCTGTGTCGCGAGCGACAATCGACTCATACACATCCTGATCCTCTTTCCAGATCTCTCCGTACAAGCCGTCCATCCCAAGCTCTTCCGCTGTGAATGAAGCCATCGCAGGTTTTTTCTCCTCTGCCGCCTTCATCATTTTCGCGGCCTGCCCTCTCGTCACAGGCTCATTCACACCAAAACGGGCCGGTGCAATGCCGCCCGCAATTCCATAGCGGTGCAATATCAGAATGCTGGCACTGTGCGATTGATTGCCCGCGATATCATTAAAAGGATTTTTCATTCCGTAGAAATCATAGCGCGGCAAATCGAATGCCTTCACCAGAATGGAAGCGAGCTGTCCCCGTTTCAGCGGATCATTCGGCCCGAACCGGCCGCCTCCATAGCCGCCCATGACATTTGCCTGCGCCAGTGCGGCAATTGCTTGGTAAGAACCGTTTGTTTCCGCAACATCCTTGAAATGTGGATCTTTCACGTTCGTTGTATCCATCCCTGTCAGTTTCACAATCATGGCAGCAGTTTGTCCGCGCGTCACCGGATTGCCGGGCTTGAATGTTCCATCTGGATAACCGCCGATGATATGCCGTTCCGACAGTTCATTTACCGCCTGGGCAAAATGCTTGCCCGCCGGTACATCAGAAAATACTTGCTCCCCGGCAGCACAGCCGGCAACCGGCAAACTGCATGCCAGCAACAATGCGCCAAACACAGTGATCATTTTCTTCTTCAAATTTTCCAGCCTCCCGTTCATTGCTCTGTATGCAAAATTCATCAGTACAGACGGAGAAATGTGGGAAAAGTTTCAAATTTATTAGATAAAGTTACCAGGTACTCACGCGACTCTAATTTCATTCAGAATTGTTTCTTCCCATACAAATTCCAGCTTCATCATTGCCCATCGAACTTTCAAAGTTCAGTCTGTTGAAAAGAGGTCGTCTGCTTGTCTTCAGCAGGAAAATAATAGTTTGCCGTTGACGTTGCTATCTGTCTGAAAGGTGCATGCGGAGTGCGCCGGTGCCTGATTCAATTTGGTGCCTGCACGGTCCATGACCTGGACTTTTCTTATTTCAGTCAATTACGAAACAGCGGTTCCAAGTACATCCCGAAGATATTTTCACAGATTTTCTCAATCGTATATCTCCTGTCGTCACGGAGAAACTGATACAGATTAGGAGCAAAGGCTGCTATGATCAGATCCGCCGTGCAGACCGGGTCCGCAGTGAGACGGCCGGCGGGAAGCTCCTCGAGCAGTCTGCGGAACATTGCATGCCTCGACTTATAGATTGGTGAATGATAGGTGATCGTTCTGTCCTCTTCGCAGTTATGCGAACTAATGGCACTAAGCAATTGACACTGTTCATCGACAAACTCGAGACACCCTGCAAGAGTCCGCTTCATCCTGACTTCCAGCGGCTGATTTCTGTTAGCCAGCAAATAGTCCTCCATCTCCCTGCTGTTTTTTTCAAACATATCCAGCAGAAGGGCCAGGCATAACTCCCCTTTATGCGCATATCTGCGGTAAAGGGTTCCCTGCCCGATTCCGGCCGCCTTTGCAATCTGATGCATACTTTTTCCATAAAAACCCTGTTCATGAATCAATTTCCGGGCTTCCTCCAGTATGATCCGGTTATTTTCCATGGCATCTCTGCGCATATTCCGTACATTTTTCTCCTGCAACGTTTTCCCCAGCCTTTCCGTTTCATTGACAAACGGACAACTGTCCAGTAATCTGCATAACATGGTATTGTATCTTTGATCTGCTCATCCGGTCAAGGTAGAACGGCAATTCGCCGGCATCGAATTCTAATTGGATCAGGAGGAAGATGAATGAACAGTATGAAGGCGATTGCAAAGAAAAGCGGAAGGATCGATGACTTCGCTCTAATGGAAGTGCCCGTTCCCCGACTCGGTGAAAATGAACTGCTCGTGCGCGTAAAAGCAATCGGCGTTGGAATACATGACGGGTATTTCCTGCCGGAGCATATCCGGTACCCCTATCCGATCGGCATTGAAGCAGCAGGCATTATTGAACAGACCGGCAAGAGTGTCACTCGTTTCCGTGTAGGTGAGCGCATCGCGTTTGTCAGTTCCATGCAGCCAAAAGGCGGCACCTGGGCAGAGTTCGCGGCAGTGACGGACGATTCGCTCATTCTTCCGATACCTGAAAATATGACATTCGAACAGGCGGCGGCAGTTCCTGTGGCAGGCAACACCGCCCTGAAAGCACTGCATGCCCTTGACTTGCAGCAGAATGAAACACTTTTCATCGCCGGAGCCTCAGGTGCAATCGGCACATTCGCCATTCAGCTGGCTAAGGCTAAGGGCTGTATCGTGGCAGGTTCCGCTTCCGCACATAATCATGAGTACATGCAGTCCCTCGGCGCACTGAAAACCGTTGATTACCATGACGCGGATTGGATACAGCAGATCAGGGAATGGATCCCGGGCGGAGCAGACGCGGCAATGGCCATCCAGCCGGGAACAGGAATCGAAAGCATGAAAATACTCAAAGATGGCGGCAGAGTAGTAGCCGTATCAGGGGACCGGCTGCCTGACGACCGTGCTGTGTCCATTCGAAATCTGGCTTATCACGTCGATGTCACCAACGAGCTGCTTGAAATGATGCACGGTATTTCAGAAGGAAGATTCCAGCTTTTCATTGAGCAGACGTATCCGTTTTCTGAAGCTCTTTCGGCGCTGCAAAAAACGACGACACGGCGGGCAAGAGGAAAACTGGTCATCACGGGACCTTGATCATGACATGCTTGCAGGACGAAAAAAACAGCTGCATTTTACGCTGTCAAAGCACGGCTGGAACAATGAGCCGCTGATGCACAGGCAGATGAAATCATGCTGTTGAATAAATTCACGGATTACGGCGCCCGGATGAAATTCTATCAACTGGTTGCAGATGCATTCGGACTCACTTGAATAAAAAAACGACAGGCGGCTCCCGTTCGGGAATTACCTGTCGTTTTATTCAGTGTGGCGTGCCAGGTCCCTAGACAATTCTGGATTGTTCAGGAGTTGTATGAGTAGCTGGTGCCTTTGTTCCGGTTCCGAGCAGACTGAAAGTATTTATTCTGTTCCCCACTCCACACGGAAACGTTTTACAGCTTCTGCTCCGGAAACTGTTTTAAGAAAATATTCTTCCGCACGTATCGTACGGGCCTTAATAAAGTCATCCATACACACATCCGCACAGTTACCGTAATCATCGTCCGTCATCCTGCGTAATGTTAGATAGTCCTCAGCCACCCGTGAGAAATCGCCTTTCAGCCAGCGGTTCAGCATCTCACCAACGACCGAATCTTCTTTGGTAAACCATTTTAAGTAGAGGATGTTCTGCTTCGCCATTTCGTTGTATTTACCGAGCTGTCTGTCATAAAATTCGATTTCACGCTTATTACCGTACGGTCCGTCTTTGATGGGATCGGTGATCAGATAATCGGCTGGATAGTGCGTCACTTTCTGCGCCATCATGGTGAGCATTACGCTGGCAATTCTGTAATCCGAATCCTTCAATTCCTCGGGCAGATAAGTCGTCAGCTGCCCCGGCAACGGCTTTTCCGGGTTTACCGGGTCGAGCGGGCCAGCAACCGCTCCTATTTCTACCGAAGAAGTACCATATAAAAAGCTGTCCTCCATTTCAAAAGCTGTCACTTTGTACCGCACTTCTTCTCCGTTCTCAAAGCGGACCGTCGCGATATAATCACCCGGCTTTTCGATCAGAATATACGTAAAATTGTATTCGGTTTTTTCAATCTTTACATTGTCAGAGATCTTCTCTTCGTCCGTCTTGGCCAGAGCTATATTTTGTACTTTTTTATATTTCGTATTGAGCGATGTCAGTGTCGGCAGTGATTCATCGGTCTTTTCTAACGTCAAACGCAGTTCACTGCCCTCTTTTTTCACATGAACATAATATTTTTGAGACTTCCACTCATTCTCTGCTTTTATTCCTCCAATAACCATTCCACCTTTTCCTTCTTTGATCGGAAAAAGTTGAATCTGATCTTGCTTGCCGTTTTTTTTCCCTTTAACTTTTACTGCCCGGAATACACCTGGGTTCACTTGATCAGTGACAAACGATTTAATTGTATCCCATCCTAAATCGCCTGCTTCCACTGTCACGGTATTCTTCATCATTACCTGCTCCGTCGCCGCAAGCATTTGTGCGGCCTGTCCTCTCGTAATCGATACGTTTGGACTGAATGTTGTAGGAGAGGTACCCGAAGTAATGCCGAGCTTGTAAATAACAAGTACGTCATTCGTAATACCGATTTCACCTTTGAACGGGTTTTTCACATTCACATCACGAGGCAAATCAAATGCTTTCACGAGAATGGCAGCCATATTTTTGCGCTTAATCGGCTCATTCGGTTTGAAGCTGCCGTCCGGATAACCACTGATTATCCCCTCTTCCACCATCTTCCCAATCGCCTTATAAAAACCGTGGGATGTCGGTACGTCCTTGAATTTCTGTCCTTTTACAGTCGACGTATCCAGACCTCTCATCTTCGCAATAATCGCCGCAGCCTGTCCCCGTGTAATCGAATTACCCGGCTTGAAC
Organism: Sporosarcina sp. NCCP-2331; assembly: GCF_023707945.1. NCBI lineage: Bacteria > Bacillati > Bacillota > Bacilli > Caryophanales > Caryophanaceae > Sporosarcina > Sporosarcina sp. NCCP-2331. Next base: position 64,812 of record NZ_BRCD01000011.1, on the reverse strand, counting down.
GTACCATCCGGATAACCTCCTATAATGTTACGCGCAGCCAGCTCATTCACCGCCTCCGCAAAATGCTTCGACGGAGGCACATCCGAAAACACTTGCTTGCCGGCCGCAGCCCCTGACAACGGTAAACTGCACGCCAGTAAGAATGCACCCACTACAGCAAATAACTTCTTCATTTCTTTCATCCTTTTTACACAACCTGATTATTAAGCAGCGCATAGACGGGAAAAAGCTGAAAAAGTTTCAAAATATAAAGCGGTGCCTGTGTGAAAAACAATCATGAAAGTTCACCTATTCATGATTGTTGAAACTTTCGTGAATGTTTAAAAAAACACGATTGTTTCGCGCACAGGCACCTACAATTTGTACCCGGCGTTAACCGCCTCGAACTTTCCAGTCATATTTGCTATGATAAGAGTATAGAAAACAATGGAGGGTTGGATAGGAAATGCCAAAACGAATCGCAGACCAATTGACTCTCAACGGCTCTGTGCTGGAGCAGATCAGCCAAATCCAGAAATATTTCGCACGGCAGTTCGAATTTGAAAACTTGGACGTCCTGCTTGGAAATGAAGAACCGATTACCAGGCAATACTTGTTGGACAAAATCATTGATCAGGGACGCGGCGGGCTTTGTTACGAGCTGAACGGCCTGCTCTATATCGTCCTCCAGGACCTCGGCATACCAGTGCATCTCGCCGCGGCCACTGTCTGGGCACCGCCGCCGAAGAACTGCTACGTTCTAGACCGCACCCACGTCGTGAATATGCTTCGTCATGAAGATACATGGTATATAATCGACAGTGGTTTCGGCAGCAACCTCGTCATGCAGCCCGTTGCACTGGACGGTGATCCCGCCGTTTCCCCGGCCGGCACATTCAGGCTGCGCTCAGAAACAACCGAAAAAGGCACGATGGTATTCGAACGTTTAACAGACGGCGGCTGGGAGCGGTGCTACGGTCTCTATCCGGACACCATCAGCTGGGAACACTTAGACCAGGTAAAACAGCAGATCCATCACAGTCCCGAGTCTTCATTCAACAAAGCCCTGCTCATCGCCAAAGCAACAAGCGACGGCACGTACTCCATCAATGAAAAACGGTTTAACCGCAAGCGCAACGGCCACGAGGAAACTATTCCTTTTAAAGACCACGAAGAACTGCTCGAACAAGTCAGGCTGCATGCGGCTCCGGCGGTTTATGAAGCGGCTAAGAGGTATAGTAAACAGCGAAAACCCTTTTACGAGTGAGTGAAAGGGTTTTTGAAATTGAATACGGTCCAGAATATGGTCCACACGCAATTCTAGTTGAATTCGGAATTATTTCTACTTGTGTGGGCTTTATGTACGTGCTACCTGTTGCTTCTTGCGCACTTGCTGCAGATGTGTTTTTCGTATCGCTTTCTTATCCTTTTTAGGCATCTGATCCAGCTGGTCCAGACTGCGGATGATGTTGTTCATCTGTCTGTCGGTTAGCCTCAGCTTGTTGTCCTGTCTGATCGTTTTTACAAGCTTGCGGTAATGAATGACTTGCGCTGATTGAAATGGTTCTTTGAATTTAAATTCAACTTCATCCGAGAAGGCTATAATAGAATATACGGGCAAAGAAGGCATATTGAGATAACTTTTGAGCGCTTCGATATGGCCATAGTTCTGCCGGATCGGATTGTAAAACTTTTGTTTGTTTTTGTAGATTGTCTGTGTCCAGTATTTCTGCAGCTCGCTGCCGAAGATCCAGCCGCTATAGTTCTTGGTTTCGATGACATGCACGCCATATTTGGAGATGACGATGTGATCTATCTGTGTCAGTCCGTTTTGCGTGTCTTCAACATACAGGTCGTGATAGCTGCGGTATTCATCTCCGAGCTTATTTAGCCTGCGCTGTACGATACGTTCGCCTGCAGCACCGCGTATCCTCGGCAGTTGAATCTTGACGATCGTGCTGAGAATCATCATAAAGGCGAGGAACCAGATGGCTTTGTTGAATAAGATGGCGCGCAAGGTATCGAAGAAGAGTTCCATTTATTCCATCTCCTTTTCAAAATAATGTTATTAATTCATTACTTTAAGCATATATCCTTTCACTCTTAAAGTCACTGAATACAAAGATTATTATGCCGAATAAAAGTTTGGAGATTTTACATTTCTTGCTCATCATGTGACAGCTGCTGTATAAATGAAAAAATCCCCCGCTGTATGCGGAGGACTTGCTCATTTAATAACCGTCACCGGACATTTTGCTTCCTTGATCACTTTATGGCTGACGCTTCCGAGCATCATTTCCTGCACGGCATTCAATCCCCGGCTTCCAATCACCAAGTGATCCAGCGGTGTTGCATCCGCGTACTGCACAATTTTCTGCGCCGGATCTCCTTCAAAAATGAAAAGTTCTGTGTTGGCTTGTGCCTGCTCCATCGCCGGCTGGGTCACGCGCTGTCTGATCGTTGCCGTATCTTCCTTGCTCATGCGCTCATCATTCGCTGTGTTAAAATCCACTACATAGATTATTTTCAGTTCGGCTTCCGTATACAGCCCCGCCGTCTTTACTGCATACTCCACGGCCCGCAGCGCATTTTGTGATCCGTCGATCGCTACACCAATCTTCATTTGTCTTCCTCCCTCATATAGCTCTTTCTATTAGTATGGACAGAAATGAATTGATTTGCAACGACGCGGTATTATCACTCTCTAAAACAATTTGACTGCCGTCTGTTCATATTCTCTAGTTTGCAGGGTCAAAAAAGAACAGATTGAAATTTTTAAGAGCCGTGGTCTGGTTGTGAAGGATGAGAAATTTGCCAAGGTAATATCAAGTCAAATTCATACAGGTACCCGGTCCCTATACAATTCTGAATTGTTCCTGAGTTGTGGGAGGCCTGGTACCTCAACTTCAGAAAGCCTTCTACTTAGTCGTAAACATTTCTCTTACAAATTTCCCTAGTTGCTCATCAGACATACTTGCATCGCGGACGGCTATCTCAATAGCTATCTGCCTGGCCTCGATCACTTTAGTGTTACCAGCTTCTTTTTTGGATTGCTGTCCATCTCTTTTCCACTCTTCATATTTCCTATGTTCATTACGCGAAACTTCCAACGCCTCCCTTGCAGTTGTTACTTTTTTATGCATCCAATGTGAGGCAATTCTTTCTATGTAGTTCGTCGTAAATTTACCTTCATTTCGAAGGAACACATACTGGAATAGTACATTGACAACACCTGTTGACATGCCGTGTTTGTTCACTAATCGTTCAGCAAGCTGTACATCTACAGCGAATGGCTTTTTGCCGCCAGACATGTCACGCAACATGTCTTCAGTTGTGGTGTTTTCAAGATAGTTAAGTAGTTCTTCCATGCGAGAGTCTTTATCCTTATCGTCATTGTCCATTTCATTGTCTCCTATCTTAGAAATATTGTACTGTTAGGTTTACTAATATCCCCTTTGCATCATTTACTTCTAAACAAATGGATAAATTGTTTTAATTCCCTTCTAAGTTCATCAATAACCTCTTAATTTTTTGTCTCTCTTCCCTTATGTTAAACAACATTCTTACAAAAACCTACTTTTCTAGTTCTCTTTATATTCCTTCCATTTCTTTTTCAAGTTGAATCGTTCGGTATGACATAGTATTTTCATCCGCAGCTCTATATAGTATTCCCAGCAATTAAAACGAACGTTTTACATTTCGCCTCAATAATCGTTCGCTTTCAATGTTTTTTACAAGGAAAAAGAATTTCTAGGATGGTAAAATCAGCATGAGGATGGCGAAAGTAAAACAGTTCATGGGCTTTTGTACAGATATTTCCCGATTTCCCGCTGCCCATATAAAAACTTCGCCAATTCACTAAAATCAGTGGCAGGTATCAGGTCCTGAAACAATTAAGTCCGTCCGTGTTCTTACATTTGTTGCTGTCTTTTTATCCGCATAGATTTTGTACAGCTCATAGTCTTTTTGCTTGCAAGAATCCCCATAGACTTCTTTTTTAAATTAATAGAAGATTCTCGTTTCACCTTTTTTTGTACTCACCCTCGTATATAACGCTGTTTTCATTTTTTTATATCCCCCTTTTGAATTTAATAAGCGTTCCATCTTTTCTATAAATTCTATCATAATACAGCAAGGATAATTATTGATACAAGCCAGCCGCCTATAATAGATAATGTGAGTAGTTATTTTTCACATTTTACTGCATCCTCTCTTATTGTGTATGTGTCTCTCCTTTTGCTCCATAATAAAAAGTCACACCGTTTAGATGTGACTTAGTCAGTTAAAACATCTGAATTGTTTAAATATAGGTTTGTTTTATTAGTTCTAGGCTTATATTTGACTTTATCAATTGGCATAATAAGTTATACGCAACTGAGAAGAACCGTCATTTTCAGCAATTAATAAAACTTTATAACTTCCTGTGTTCCATAAAGCAGTCGCTTTTGAATAACCGTTTGAACTGTAACTCCATTCTTTCCCTAAACTTTTCCTTAAAGACAATAACGTAGAATAATGGAGTTGTTCAAGATCCTTCCAACTTGCATATTCTTTTTGATAACCAAAAAAGTCAAAACCAATTAAATTTAACTTTCCATTTGCAAAATAGTAGGTGATCTTAGGGTTACCTCCAGCATTAGTCACTTGAAGTTTATAGACTAATGCAGCAGTATCTGGCCCTACCACTTTATCCATTAACTTAGCGGTTTCAGCTGCTTGAACTTGTTGAATAGTCATTCCAAAATATACATCTCTTACAACATAATCATGTTGTTGCGGTCTAAAAGACGGTTCCATTGCTCTTGCTATAAAAGCAGCGATATGGGAACGTGTCAATGTTTGATTAGGCTTGAAAGTGCCATCAGGATATCCGGAAGTTATGTTTGCAGCTACTAGTTTACGAACTGCATTATAAGAAGTAGATCCTTTAGGTACGTCTTTAAAATTAATATTGGCTTCCTGAGTTAATTTAAAGCCATTTGCAATGAATGCAGCCATATGACCTCTAGTTACATACTGGGTTGGCTTAAAGGTTCCATCCGGATAACCATTAAGTATTCCGGCTTTCACAGCTGAATTAATATAACCAGATGAGAAACGACTTGCTGGGACATCCTTAAACTTTGTTTTAGTTTTAGTGCCATCCAATCCTATCGCTTTTGCCACCATGACAGCTACTTCTTCACGTGTTACTTTATCATTAGGGCCAAAACGCCCATCTGGTGCAACTACTCCTTGATGTACCAAATACATTATTGCAGAGTAATTCGGGTGATTCTCTGGAACGTCATTGAATGCAGGAGCAGCTGCTTCTACCTTTCCTACAGTTACAAAAATCAGAATTAAAGCCAAAAATAAAGGAAATATTTTCTTCAAATTTAAGCACCTCTTCCTAATATTATTTATGGTTACTATATCATATAGAAAGAGTAAATGTTGGAATATTTAACAACTATAAATCTAGCTTGTCTTTTAACTTTATCTTGTGTACAGACCAGGTCTGTATCTATTTTAATTAGTGACAGGTACCCTCTGAATTGTTCCTGAGTTGTGTGAGGTCGAGTAGGTTGGGTCCTCTCTTTTCAGATTGGACTCCGCCCCCTCACAGAACCGTGCGTGCGCTATTTACGCACACGGCTCTTCCTTGTCATCATTTACAGAATATAGCTAAGTTCTTCCCGCAGGTCATAAATACTCACTTTTACCTTCGGTACAGGAAGTGGGTATTTCCTTAAAAACAAGTCGAACTTCACGAAGTTGAATGATTTCCTTTGACTTCTTCTATTCATCCATTTAAAGAATAGCGACCTAACCTTATTTGTAAAACTGCTAACATACGGTGTGTTGTCGGTTATGCAATAATAATTGTAATAACCCTTCAGCGACCGTTGGAGTCGCTCCATAACCACATGGATGTTTGTCGTCCTGTTGGCTTTTAGCCACTCCTTGCAGTCTTTCAATTTGGCTCGCACTTTCTTAGCGCTAGTTTTCCTCTTTACCCGAAAGCGTCCATCCTGACTCTTGCTACAGAAATGGGTGAATCCCAGAAAATCAAATGTATCCGGTTTGCCGTTCCCCAGTCGTTTGCAGTTACGTTCTGCAAACCTACCGAAGGGTAGGATTTTAGACTTATCTTCTGCAATTTCAAGGTTGAATTTCTTCAAACGCTCAATAAGTGCAAGATAGAAATTATTCGCCTCGGTTTCACTTTGGAAACAACACACGAAATCATCTGCGTATCGTACCATGTAGGCTTGTCCTTTACAGGTTTTGCGAACGAACTTCTCAAACCAGAGATCAAGCACATAATGGAGGTAGATGTTCGCCAAAATTGGAGAAATGATTCCTCCTTGAGGAGTCCCGGCATCCGTATTAAAGTATTTTCCCTCTTCCATATAGCCGCTTTTTAGGAATCTAGCCACAATTCGGAGAAAAGCTGGATCAACAATTCGATGTTGGAGAAACTTCATCATCCATTCGTGATTTACGTTATCGAAGAATCCTTTAATGTCCACATCAACAATGTAATTTATATACCGTTTTTCCATGTTTACATTTAGTATCTTAAGCGCATCATGACAATTTCTATTTGGTCTAAATCCAAAGGAGCAATCAAGAAAGACAGGTTCATAGATGGCATTTAGAATCTTCGCCATCCCCCTTTGAACAATCTTGTCTTCATGTTCAGGAATCCCTAACGGTCTTTTCTTGTCCGTACCCACCTTTGCGATATAGGTTCTTCTGACTGGAACAGGCTTGTAAGCATTCCTTTTCATCCGCTTTACCAAATCCACAATATTCTCTTCTAGATTTTCAGCGTATTCTTCTTTGGTAACCCCTTGGGTTCCAGTCGCTTTTCCAGAAGGAAGTTCATGATGACATCGCATAAGACTTTCCTCATTAATCAGATGAGCAATTGACGTGAATTTCATTTCTGGGTTCTTCTTTGCCAATTCTGCTATCCTTATCAGTTTCGTTTCCATTTGATAACCTACCTCTGCGTGTAGTAAATGTGTCCCTTCAAAGGGCGATAACTAGGTAGTTGCCTTTCCTCCATTGGAATTACCCAACTTCATTGGTACTACGCAACCTTCCGACTTCCTGTGCGGCATTTGGCTTTCTCGCTTATTATCGCTTGGTTCGCCATACTCTCCAATTGGAAAGACCGACAGGACCTCCCGAGTTGCTGCAACATATCAATGTCTGACGTGCCAAGGTCACCGACTCCGAAGGAGCCTCCACAGTCTTGCCATTGCGACCGTGGAGGTGTAGCTTTCTGCGCAGGTCAACGCATCAGCCTCCTTGACTGGTATTTCGTAGCTCAATCCCTTCAACCAAATGGCTTTCGGCCCGTCATCTAACTGTCTACGCTTAAAGATATCGGTTACCCGATATCCTCCAAGACTCGCTACGAGTGAATGGCTAGTTCTTGCTCGACGGGAATCCCACCCGCTATATGTTGCAACCTAGGCTCGGTCGCTCGACCTGGTACCTCAACTTCCGTATGAATAGAGTTTTAGGTGATTTGTGTGGGGACATGGTACGTTCATTCTAAAAACATTTTGGAATCTGTCTAAATTGCAAATGTACACTCCGATAACCGTCATCCACTGCTTTTGGTTTGTCGTGCATATTAATCCTATCAATAAAATACTCTATCTTCTCGATTGCTTTCAAGATTCCCGCCGTCATCAATAAAGATATCTAAGCTTGAAACATTCATGGTTGTTTAAACATTCACGATTAGTTCTAGCACAGGTACTTTAACTCGGGAAACTTATATATCACAATGAAGCAAGACGAGCAAGCTGTTATGTTTCCAATATGATGTCTCGCACAGAAGAACCCATCGATAAACGAAAACCTGATTCTGTTTCATATTTATCGACCTTGGTTTAATTATTTGGATAGCATTTCCTGTATATAGGAAATAAAATTTATGTTATCATCTCAATGGACCGCGTATTTTCCAAAGGGGAAAATGCCAATGTTATTTATAATCGAAAATCTGGATATTTACGTTTTTGTTATCATTAGTTTCAGAATGATACACTCACCTCGAATTATAAAGAAAGCAATCAAGAAAATTCTCAAAGACTTTTATAACGATTAACAAAATACAATACGCGGCCACTACACCCTCTACCAAGAGGGAAGTAGTGGCTTTTAAATAAGAATATATAATAATTAGTGATAAATACCTGAACGCAAAACTTTCATGATTTTTTAAACATTCAGGTTTGATTCTGGCACAGTTACCTTACTTAATATACTTAATCGAAAATCGATATCTAAACCAATCCAGTACTAAATCGATTAGATCTTGCTTTATCTCCTCAATTGTTGGAGATTTACTTGGTGCTGTTTGTGTCGTTGCACCATGCCTTGCCAACCTTCTTGAACCGGCCATTGTATTCATATAATGTGAATGTCTTTGCATATTAGCTGAAGCAGTTATTAAAGATTCCGAAGGTTTGAATTCGTTTCTTTTTTGATACGTTTTGATATCTGTTTTAATGCTGTCCATAATTTTATAGGCATTAATGAAAAAATATAATAACTGTTCCTCACCAAGTGTAATCCACAATAATATATCTCTCGCAGTAGGATTATCAATACTCTCGTCAATAATGAACTCAGCTAATTTAGGTATGCGGACTGACATTTCACTGCGAATCTTTTGCGTCATAAGCGGATCAAATGGGTCTGTCATTTCTTCTATTAGAATATTCCAATCCTCTTCTATCCACGGCCTTGTATAATGTCCATTTGTAAAATAGAGTACGCTACCATCATTTTCAACCATATTTCCACCGAAAATGATTTTGACAGCACTAGCCATGCGTAGTAATGTTGTAATACGGCCATACGCTCTATACGCCTCATTTTCATCTAACATATTTAAGTGAGGCGAAGAAAAACTAGGATCTATATCGCCACTTTCTTCATCACCGTTCCAGAAATAAAAATGAGGACTTACTTTCCAGTCGATAATCCCAGGATTCGTAAAAACACCGATGGACCATTTGTGACCAAACATCTTAGTCTCTCCTTTCACATACTATAATAAGATTTACAGCCCTAAAGGAATTCTGGACCGCTTGCTGTTAATGAAGTGACCTTTGAGTGATACTTCATCATTGTTTGAAAGTTCACGTTTGTTTCTGGTACAGGTACCTTATTTAATATTTATCAAAATAATAAATGTAGGAGAGCCTCACTTAAAAACATAAGTGAGGCTCCATTTAGTGAACCAATATTTATCGTTATACGTCGTAAAGTTCCCGTGATCTTTGTATTTAAACCCCAAATGAGTACATATATTGTACAATTGCTTTTTAGAACCTAATGAGAGGTACCAGGTCCTGATATAATTCTGAATTGTTCCTAAGTTGTGTGAGGAACTCGTACACTATCTTAAGGATGCAGTGTTAATCAACTTATTTAATAGACGGCGGAATAGCAGCACTTCTTAATAAATAATTCAATGCTGACATGTTCGATAAGTTATTAATAAAATCAAACATCCTGTCATGATCCAAGAAAAAGAACGTATCAACGCCGTAAGAAACCTCACCGTCCTCAAACATGTACAAATAGATAGCAGTAGGTCCCTCCTTCTCTCCGTTAACATTTTCGCCGATAGCCATTAACATAAAAGTAGCTTCCTCCGGGAAAAAATATGTAGCCACTACTTCCTCCCCTTGTAGTTTCGCGTCTTTCAAAAAATCAAAATTTTCCATTATATCCCCCCTCAAAGACTTAATTCGACAGTTTTTTGTTCAATCCTTTAATTCTCTGAAAATAAAGTAACTAACATCACTTTATTGTAACATCTAAAATTATCACATAATCTCCATATGTTTTCCAAATTAACAGTTAAATGTACTTTTATAAGAAACGATTTCAGATACCAAGTCCCGATATGCTTCTGAATTTTTTCTGATTCGTATGAGAAACCTGATACCTTAACTAACTTATTCAATAATCCAATTCGGAATAATTAAACCTAGTATTTTTTGTCGAATTGTCGAATTGTCGAATTTAGTACAATACGGAACATTTTTTTCATATTATCGTTTATAATGAATTGTATCAAATTCTTTTCACGAGGTGCTGATTATATATGGAGGTAAAATTTATAGACCTTTTCGCTGGGATAGGTGGATTTAGACTTGGTCTTGAACAATCGGGATTTAGAAGTGTTTTTTCTTCCGAAATAGATGAAAATTGTAAAGAAACTTATTTTGCTAACTACGGAGAAATGCCAGAAGGAGATATAACAAAAATAGATGCAAAGGATATTGATGATTTTGATATACTTAGTGCTGGATTTCCTTGCCAACCTTTCAGTATTTCTGGTAAGCAATTAGGATTCGAAGATACAAGAGGTACGTTATTTTTTGATATCTTGCGTATAATAAAAACTAAAAAACCTAAAGTGGTATTGCTAGAAAATGTGAAGCATCTAGTACATCATGATAAAGGTAATACCCTAAAAGTTATCCTGATGAGTTTACGCCAATTAGACTATGAGGTTAATTGGAAGGTTTTGAATGCAAGTGATTTTGGAGTTCCACAAAACAGAGAACGTATTATTATTATCGCATCTAGGGGTAAACAATTTGATTTTGATAATCTAAATACCGTTGAAAAACCAATTCTGAGGGACTTTCTTGATACAGAGGGAAACTTTGAATACTTAGACGACACTGAATATAGCCTTCTTATTAACCCTACAGTACAGAGATCAGGCCTTATCTTTGTTGGGTATAGAAATAAAAAAATAAGAGTTGCTGGTGTTAAACCTAATACCGAACATCTTTCTAGGGTTCATAAACAACCCAACCGTATCTATTCTGTTGATGGTGTTCATCCTACTCTTCCTTCACAAGAAACTTCCGGAAGATTCTTCATTCTTGTAGACGGAAGAGTAAGGAAATTAACCATTAATGAGTGCTATAGAATTACTGGCTTTCCAAAATTCTTTAAAAGGATAAATTCACTTGGTGAACAATATAAACAAATCGGAAATTCAGTGTGCGTTCCAATGGTTGCCGAACTTGGTAGAGAAATAAAAAGTCAGTTCTTTAATAATAAAAGGAAGACAGAAATTCAAGAAATACAGTCCAGAGAGGATAAGAAAAGTAATGACGACTCATATTCAAATATTACAATCAACCTATAATGAAGCGCTTGAAGCAGTAGGCAAGGAAGACTTCTCGCTTACTTTTAAACTTTCCGAAGAAGAGATTGATTTATTAGATAAGATAATCAAAAATTCAGAAAGAGCTAAAGGTGTCTTAGCGGTGATTGTTACAAGTTTAACCCATAAAATCATTCATCCTAGCCAAGACGTTAGATACCACCAAGATAACCTTCCTAATGGTTACTCTGGTAGAGGACATGATAAGAGGACGGTTACCCCCTTTATGAAATCCGTTAAATTTCCCGCAATGGCAGAAAGCGGATGGCTTACTCGTTCCCTTGAACAGACCGCTCCTTACTTATTAAATTATGGAGGAAGTATTACACCACTTGAATTAAAGATGGCTTTTTTAAAGATCCTAGATAACATTGAGACTCAAGACAAGGATCCATCTAAGTATCTGCTGTATTTATTTCAGCAGTTAATTATCAAAAGAGATAAACAAACAATTGAACTTGCAAAACCTACTTCATTGACAATCGAGGTAATTATTGATCACCTGCAGAAGCATTTTAATTTTAGATATAGTTCCCGTGGGGCATCCCGCTTACCAGTACTAGCGATTTATTCCGCTTATCAATGCATGATGAAAGAGGTAAAAAGATTTAACGGAAAAACATTAATGCCCTTAGAATCCCATACATCTGCTGATTCCCAATCCGGAAGCGTTGGTGACCTTGAAATTCGTGATGAGAAGGGAAGAGTTTTCGAAGGTGCAGAAATTAAACACGGGCATAAAGTGACCGCACAGATGGTAAGAGATGCTTTTGAAAAGTTTAAAATTCATCCAATCCAGAGATATTATATTCTTTCAACTGTGGGTTATAAAGAGGATGAATATGAAGAAATTCAACAGGAGATAGAAAGAATTCAGTCTTTACACGGTTGCCAAGTAATTGTCAATGGTCTAAACTCCTCTATAAAATACTACCTTCGACTTTTGGATGATACCTTTGAATATGTTAATTATTACGTGGAGAACTTGAAAACGGATGGAGCATTAAAATTTGAGCATAAAGAAAAATGGAATGATATAGTATCGGGTCATTAAAAGAAGTGCGAGCAAATACGCTTGCACTTCCACCTTTTAAATATCCCCCGTAATTGATTTCTTTAACTATTACTCAATTAATCCCTGATACTCCATTAACTTCTCTCGCTTTATCATAGGCATAAATATAAAGCCGCTTAATCCCCCGCTGTATTAAAACATTCATTGAATTTTAAACTATCTGCTCTTTAGCCTTATTCAAATCCTCTATCCTGTCCGCTCCTGTATAAGTACCCTTGTCCATGTCCTTGATCGTATCAATAATGAAACGTTGTTACCAACCTAATTGATAAAATAACTATTATAGTAAAGAATATTATACTATATATATTTGAAATTTTTGGTACATCTAACTTTTGTGTTTTGTCATCACTTTCATCGAAAAATAATTCTGTTAAATAGAATTGTTTTATTTCCAAAAATTCTTTATGATTTTCTTTTATTTCTTTATTAAAAATCAACCATATAATTATCAGTGAAGAAATAAAAATAATTAAAAATAATGAAACCTTTTCGTTAGACGAAAATAATAAAGAGTTCCATACATCTTCACTTCGTATATTCTTTACTTCTTCATATAAAAATAATGCAATTGATGCTCCCCAACCTAAAAACTTTAAATGTAAAGATTGATACGCTTTCTGTCTTTGATTATTCAATCTTAAAAAATCTTCCTTTAACATATTAACATGTTCAAAGTACTTTTCAGTTTCATCATTAATTATTCTATTAAAACAAGATTTTGCACTGTTCAAATCCTTTTCATCCAAATGAAATGTATTTTTAGTTGCTATTAGTTTTCGTATAATATTTAATCTGGTGTGTAAATTCTCTTTACTTTTAGTAATCCATAAATAGATATTTTCTAAATCACAAAAATCATCATCAAAAAATGAAACTTCTTTTTTTATTTCTTTATCTTCAATATTCACTTTAAACATAAAATGATTCTCATCATAATCTGTACTGTTAGAAAGGAACAACAATATATATATATATTGAATAAATGATATTCTTTTACTCATTTCATATTCCATAAAGTGTTTTATTGACATATTTAAATCATCTTTTGATATATTGTTTATATTATTTTCAGATATTACTAATTTAAATATCCTTGCTTCTTGACTATAATCTTCTAACTTGTTGATTTCATTTTCTCTATAAATACAAAGTTTGTCATCGAATTTTTTAATTTTAAATTTATCTAAAATTCTAGAAAAGCTTTTACAATTCTCCATGTATTTTTCTTCTAAAAACAATAAATCCTTTTGATTATATATTACGTCTTCGTCTTCAACCTCTCTATACTTTTCCAAAGTTTTCAAAACCTCTTGTGAAGTACTTTTATCTAATTTAAAAGACGTCATGCTAAACGATCCTTTAATTTTCATTTTTCAATTCCTCTGGTAACTTTTCCATAAAGTCATCATCTACCTTCAGAATTATATTACCATCCTTATATTCTATTCCCTGTTTTCTAATTAATTTTTGGAAGTTATCAGTATATATTTTAGTTTCTGATGAAATGTGAATTGTTTTTTTATAGCCCTCTATTAATGCTTTTTTACTCACTTTAAAATCTGCATCTATTTCTTCAGTATGATATGAAAATACCTCATTCAAGCTTAATTCATCTATCTTATCATCAGCTCTTAGTTTATTTGCAAGCTCATTCTTATCAAAAGAATCTGAACTAAAAAGGTAACTTTCTGTAATTTTTTTAATGTCTAAGTAATTATCTTGATTTTTTATCTTTCCTGAAAATAACTTATCATTTTTTAATAACTCAATTAATTCTACTGTATTATTATATTCATCTTTTATTAAGGATAAATTTAAAAACACTTCTCTCCAATATTTCGAAATAGATTTATTTTTATCAATAATTATTATGTCATTAATATCATTATTAAAAATACAACCTTTATAGTATTCTGTTTCTGTTGAGAATGTTTGTCGCATTTCATAGTCTCTATCCCTATCAATTACCTCTATATTTTCTAATTTTAATAAAATAAGTCGGTCTTGTTCCTTTTTTATAAATAAACTACCAACTTTAATCTGATTATTTCGTGTTCCATCCTGTTTTAATTCAGCTGAATTTAACTTTTCTGCAAATTTTTTTAGGTTAAAAGAATCTATACTTTGGTTATATTCCTTGATAATCGAATCCTTTGCAACACGACAATTAACTTTTAGATGAGAAATGTTTGTACGAGAAAACACTTTGTCAAAAATCTTACCAATATTTTTTATAGCGATTTCATTTAATTCTTCTTCATTTATCTCATCACTAATATTATAAACTTTAATTTCCAAATATACGTCTCTCCCTTTAAAAAAATTAATATCCTAATAACTCTTTACTCGAAAGAAATAAGCAAACAATCTTTAAGGAGAAAAATAACAATTAATTTCCCCCTTGATATTTAGAATATTTATAAAATTATATCCATTTTCGTAACTTCATCGACAATATGTTTACAGATATATACCAGTAGTTTCATTAATTGATAACCCTTGTATTCTAGGCAATTCTTTCAAAATAGAAAATACACTCGTTTGAATGCTCGTCCATTCTCCAAGTTCTAAAATGTGTTTTTTCCTCTACTAATGCTTTGCAATTCTCTGAAGGACAAAATAATTTGCCCTTTAGTTTGCTCTAATAAACTGCTGAAGTGATATCTCTAAGGGTGAATTCTGTTTTAATACCATCGTCAGCAACATAAACAGCGCTTAGTATTCTCAAATCAGTCACTCCCCGCATAATTAATTGCTTTTTCTATCACTCAATCAATTCTTGATACTCCAACAATTTCTCCCGTAACGCTTTATCACTAGCATAGATATAAAGCCCCTTAATCCCTCGCTTCATTAAAACATTCATTGAATTTAAAACGATCTGCTCTTTTGCCTTGTTCAAATCCTCGATGCCGTCCGCTCCAGTATAAGCACCCTTGTCCATGTACTTGCTAGTATCAATAATGATTTCATCCGTCGATGCATCATATTGAACGGACGGACCCAATACGACGCCTACATAGTTCAAATCAAAGCCCTGGACCGTATAAATGGAACCCGCCTCATTGATTGTTTCTGCTTTTTCAGCCCACGTAAATTTAGAACTGGTAGTATTCCATGGCATTTTATATTCACCATTGGATTCCTTTACGTAGTAAATTTTGCCGTCTTTCTTATGCAGGTAATCAAAAGTCGAAACGATGCGGCTTAAGCCAAACTTTTCGTTTTTCTTAATGATTTCTTCGTGCATTTCCTGCAATGTCCCGAACATCTTTAAATCATATCCTTCATCTATCGGAATTGGCGTTAATCTCTTACGTTTGAAATTATTAATCCAATCGATTACCTCATCATTTGCCTGCATACGGAATTGATTGGTTAGTAAATATTCTTCATGGCAGTTGCTTTGCTTTTTAAGCTTTTCCAACATTGCCACTCCCCACAGGCTTTTTAATTTCAAGACTTGATCTTGGTCATAGATAATTACGACCACTTTAGCAAGCTTCAGTAATTCCTCTAACTGATTTTCACCATAAAAATTGTTGTATGTATCTTGTTTCGTCAAAAGCAAATGTGCTTCATCTACAAATATAATGTCTGCTTTCTTATCCTCTTTTTGCAATTTGTTGATCAGTGGAGTTGGTTTCGCAAAATCTTTGGCTTTCAAATGTTTCACACGCTTAGCTATCCCTTTATATGTCTTGAACATTTCTTCATGATTCACGACTAAGTAATTTTCTGTTCCGTAAAATTCAGAGGATTTCTCCGTTGTACGTTCTTGAATAGTATTAAAAATGGAACTTAGCACAACACTTTTACCGACACCCGCTTCACCTTCTACAACTAACAAATTACCGTATTCTGTTGACTTCGACTGCAGTTTTGCGCTGCAGAATTCAAGTACTTTATCTTTTAAATCTATCTGTTCCAGCGTTAACTCCTTATAAGGCGATAATTTAAAAATATCTTTGTTTTCAATTGTATGGAGGTTGTTATTAACCAACTGACGTTCATGTAATTTGCGCCAAAGTTCTTGAAAAATGTACTGGTCATAGTGTGGTTTATTATAGTAGTTATGCGTGAAATTGCTTGCTGTTTTACTTTTGTTTTGAAGAGTATACTTTTCATCACCTAAAAAGTAATTGATTAATTTAGTCTCCAAATGAAATGTGGCAGAGCGATTGAATTCTTCATGTTTAATTAAATTTACTTCATCAACATTTTTTCTGTCTTTCATATGGGTTTTAATTCGAGTCTTAAAATTAACCGTCTCGCCTAAATACGCTTCTCTTTTCCCATTCAAAATATAGATTACCGGATAGTTCAAAAAGTCTTGTCTATTGTCGATTTGATTAATGGCATTTTGTTGAAATGGCCAGGATAAGATTTCTATAGAAGACATTCTTTCACCTGCTTCATAATATATTCTAATTACAATTATAACAATCATTGGAAAATAGTAAAACTATAATCACAGCATTTAAATTAAGTTTAGACAGATTTCGCTTTTTTCGCATGAAACACATAAGTTCATTCGTGCTGGTAGGTTGATCTGGTTCATTTTTTTGTACAGCTTAAATGTTCTTGTATGCATTTACCTGCAATGACTGTGGTCTTTCAGAATAATCTCCGTCTCATAGTCTATCGTCGCGGTGCAACCCGACATATTATTCTTTACTGTTCTTAAGTTCTTTAAGTAATGGTTTGCTCATATTGAACAGTCCTGACTGCTCATTATGAACAGCTGCAGTTGGTCATAATGACAAAGGTACTGATCACCAAAAAGTTGCCGCCCCCCTTCTTCCCCTCTATTCTTCATGCTTTAAGAACATCCACTTGTTTCTCCAGGTGATCTTGCAGGCAAGCAAGCGGGAGAAAGCACTTCTTTTATGCTATATAGAGTGATTTAGCAAAAAAGATACAGGAGAGGTCAAAAGTTTCCGTGGATATACTGTGTATCCTTTACCGGCCCACTGTCTATATAGGGGGAAAGGGAGAGGTTGGCAGCGTCAAAAAAGATACCTGTGCAAAAAAACTTCATGAATGTCTAACCATTCACGTTTGTTTCTCAGACAAGTACACTTTTCAGGTATAAAAAATATTCAATTGAGTAGAATGAGTAACATAAACTTCAGTTTCAGTTACTTGCAGTTTTGTTTTAGTTCGTTTATGCTAGGAGGTAAAGAGGTGATGATCATGTTGACAACATTCGAAAAAAAAGAATTTGTTAAAAGAACACCTGAATTAACACAACGTATTTTTGAAAATGAAGATGATAGTTTATTATTCTTCAAAGTATTAGTCAATTACTTAGAAAAAACTAACTTGAACAACCTTCACTTAAGTAAGTTGGATGAGTCAATCTTGAGCAGCCCCGAGGAAATGAAAAAGTATCTTTCGGAAACATTGGAAATTATGGCAGAGATTGCAGCCGAAGAAACAAATTTCGCCCCAGCTTATACTACCGGGCAAATTGCAAAGTATTTTGGAGTATCGATCACCACTATAAATAATTGGATTAAAGAAGGACGATTCGTGGGCGTTGAAAGAACTGAAAAAAACTCGCAAGCACGAATAAGTGCAAACACCTTATGGAAATCTAGAACAGGTAAAATGTATACTGTCGATAGTATCGTGAAAGAATGGGAAGAAGAACAAGAAGAAAATCTAAATGATTCAGATGAACTTTTATTCTTGGCTGAACAGATGGCACTTTATGAGAGAAAGTACGGGGGGGATTTCAAGAGTACATTGGATTCTAAGGATGACTTATCATCCCAAGAACAAACTGATGCCGCTGCTTGGTCATATTTTATTAGAAAGTTTAATGAGTTAAATGTCAACAGGAATTCCAAAGACTAACTTTAACCTACTTGAAAAGGAATTTGATGAAATCACGGAAATCAGAGACGGCGCTAATGGGCTACCCTCGACACCCGGTGCTGTTCGAAAAACAATTGTATTTTCTGATTTAACGAAAATTTCCTGTCAAGAGATAATAAAAGATGGATTTATTGAGTATTACCACTATGATTTCTATTCCTCTGCTGGTTCGATTATTGTTAAATTTCACTCAGAACCACATGAAGAAAGTAAAGAACATCAAACAAGTACCGAACCGTTCCACTTACACGTCAAAAGAGATGACCAAGACCAAAAAGCATCCATTAGGTTACCTAATGGTAGAATTAGAGAACTGTGGACTATAATAGAAACAATTTTAATAAGTAAACATTTGAAATACGCTCATCTAACCTCCCCTACTGTTCAATCAAAAGGTAGAAAAGAGTGATAAAAGGAAGACAAACCTTCGTTACAAGGTTTTTCTTCTATATTATCCTCACTGAATATATTTCCTAACATCTTCAACAGCTTCATACCGGAAAATGTTAGACAGCAACAGACCTAATGCAATCGAGTCTGCCTGCAAAATCGCTTCTTTAATATCCAGCGGTAATTTTCCGAATCTCTCAGTTAATTGGATAATGGCAACTTTCGCCAGCGCTCTTCTTTACCGAGTTGTTTACCTTTTTCAATTCCTTTTTGCAAGCCTTCTTCTCCCCACTGATCCGCCAACGTCACAGCTAACTCACTTCCTTCTGGAAAATTATTGTTTTCTGCTTCCCATATAATTTCAGCAGTGGCCCATACACTCCTGTGAAAGTGATACCTTGCAAATCCTTTGCATTCTTATACCAGCTAATCAAGTCAGACATCAGCTGAGGCACCAGCACAGCATCCGGCGGCGTATGCGAGGCACCGGAGATAATAACATTTCAATCGCGGTATTTCCCCGCATTTGCTCTATCTATATTATTCAATACAATACCATGTAATTCTTTAATCACTAATTCGGAAAAAGGAGCTTCTTTATGCACTATTTCCTCAGCAATCAAGATTGCTTCTCTATGATTCAGCACTTCCAAATGTTCTCTCATTGATTTTCCTGCTATTGTTATGCCATCTTCCAACACCGCCTTGGTTTCATAGATTGTTAATGTATTTCCCTCAATCGCATTAGAGTGGCAGGTACTTTTTATCAAAATATCCTCTTTAAGTTCACGAATGATTTCTGTAGAAAGCGGCCGTTTCTCATCGACTTTACGTTTCAATGACGTCAGTCTATCCATTTTCTCTTTCCACTGATCTGCCAACGTCATAGCTAACTCACTTCCTTCTGGAAATTGGTTACTATCGGTTTCACGTACCAGATTTCCATACAGATATATTTCTTCATCTTCTAATATCCGATCAATAATCCGTGTGATTTCCTTTACAGATATATCTTCTTGATCATTTTTAGAGTAGATTGTCAAAGGGTAGATCTCTGAGTCGGAAGTGACTAAGTACCATATTACCCGAAATCCGCCACTCTTTCTCTTGCTGGCATTTGGATTGCTCAGTCTGGTTTTATATACAACTCTTCCCTTTAATCCGGGGATTCGGTCTCCATAAAATTTACCTTCTTCTAAATCAGCAAAAAGCGATTCCACTAAATCAATTACAATGGGATGTTTCCTTGCAATCTTTAAAAGATCTCTTTCGAATACTTTGACTTCAAGTACGCTATATTCCATTATTTATCTTCTTTTAAGTCATCCCTAACACGACCGATCATATCTTTATATGAATGCTTGGGTAACTTTCCCTTTCTAATTTGCTCAACTTCATTTAAAGATTCTGTCAGCGTTTTTTTAATATTAGTTTGATTATCTTTAATAATCGCCACTTCTTTTTCCTCCCTGTCATCCATACATACCACACCCTTTCAGATTATGTATATGTGTAAGTAGGGATTACTGAAAAACTTACAATCACACATAAATAAAGGGTTTGACGCCCTTTTTATCGAAATAAGTGCATACTGAAAAAATAAAATTCACAAAAACACCGCACAGGAGGACATGTCATGTATGAACACAACGCCAACCAAATGATCTTGCCACACGAATTCTTTTTGCCGTTCGGAGGACACTTGAACCCTGATAACCGTTGGGTTCGCATGGCTTCTGTCATCCCGTGGACTGACTTGGAG
Organism: Sporosarcina sp. NCCP-2331; assembly: GCF_023707945.1. Taxonomy (NCBI): domain Bacteria; kingdom Bacillati; phylum Bacillota; class Bacilli; order Caryophanales; family Caryophanaceae; genus Sporosarcina; species Sporosarcina sp. NCCP-2331. Next base: position 44,514 of record NZ_BRCD01000011.1, on the reverse strand, counting down.
GAAGCCTATCTCGAATCACTCGGCGACCCCAATCAGGGGAGAAAGGCGTATACAGTGCAGCGTGCACTTGGTGCGCTGATTATCAAAGAACGTCTGGGTCTGAGCGATGAAGAAACGGTAGAAGCGATCACAGAAAATCCTTACATGCAATACTTCATCGGGTTGCCCGCTTTTCAGGAAACCCCACCGTTCCATGCTTCTTCACTAACCCATTTCCGGAAGCGTTTCAACGTAAATCTGGTGAATCAACTGAATGAATCCATCACAGCAGCGCATCGGAAATCAGCGAATCCAGATGATTCGGATGATGAGGAGCCGATGGACGAAAACGGAACCTCGTCGATGAAAACGGAGGCTCAGCGCCCTGAAGAAACCGCTCCCGTTTACAAACAAGGGAAACTACTGATCGATGCCACCTGCGCCCCTTCCGATATTGCGTATCCGACGGATATCGGTCTCTTGAATCGGGCGAGAGAAAAACTCGAAAGAATGATTGATACGTTGCATGCGGAACGTCCTCCTGGTTCCAAAAAGCCGCGGACCTATCGTCGAAAAGCCCGGAAGGAATACCTCGCTTTGTCCAAGCAGCGGAAGCCTGGTTACGAAAAGATCCGGACCTGTCTGAAGGGCCAGCTTTCCTATGTCCATCGAGATTTGAAGCAGGTAGAAGATCTTGCGAATGAAGTGGGACTCGACAAGCTGACGCGGGCACAGTACAAAGACCTGCTGGTTATCCAAGAACTGTTCCGTCAGCAAACCATCCTGTTCGAAAGCGGCACCCATTCTATCGAAGACCGGATTGTCAGCATCCCGCAGCCCTATATCCGTCCGATTGTTCGGGGAAAAGCGAAAGCAGCGGTCGAATTCGGCGCAAAACTCTCTGTCAGTTTGGTCGATGGGTATGCGTATCTTGAGACGCTACAATGGGACGCCTACAACGAAGGAATCCTATTGAAAGACGCGATCCTTGCGTACAAGGAACGGTTCGGCCACTATCCGGAAGCGGTTCTGGCGGACACCATCTACAGGACCCGAGAAAACCGGAAGTTCTGTAAAGAACTCGGGATCCGGCTGAGCGGTCCAAAGCTTGGCAGACCGGCCAAGGACCAACATGTCTTGGCAGAACAGAAAAAAGTGGAGAAACAGGACCACGGCGAGCGCAATGCCATTGAAGGGAAATTCGGCGAAGGCAAAGGCGTGTACGGGCTGGGTCTTATTCAAACACGCCTGCAAACCACAAGCGAAATGACGATTGCACTCCAGCTGGTCATCATGAACCTTGAAAAGATCCTCCGGGATACTTTTTTGTCGTTTTTCCTTCATCCAATCCAAAACTTGGAACGATTACTTTCCAAGAAATCTATACTTAGAATGACCTGATGGTGGTTGTTCAGTAATCCCTAAGTATGTTATGAACATCATTTTTTAAACATCAATTCAAATTAGTTTTTATGAAAAAAGGGATACTGCACAAGAGTTTTCCCTTGAACAATATCCCTTAATTTCCTGCTATTACCCTGTAATCTCATATGGAGACGGTGGGAGTCGAACCCACGTCCAAAGGCTCTGCTACTTCAGCGTCTACGCGTGTAGATTGACTACTTGGTTTCGCGCGGACATTCTGCCATCAATCAGGGCGTCCTGTGCGCTATTCCGGGAATCTCTTATGCCATCCTCAGAATGCAGATGTCATCGTAGCTCACTAATAAGTGAACCTTACGCCTCCACATGAGCGATGGAAACGAAAGGTAGATTCAACAGCTTACGCTGCGAATGCTAGGTTGTTGTTTGTTTTGCCAGTTATTATTAACTGTCGTTTCTGACGGAGACGATCCCTCCGACGCGCAGCTCAAGCCCAGACCACCCCTGTCGAATCCGTAACGTCCCCGAAGGAAAGTCCGGAACCCGTGTTCATTCGTCACTTTCGAATGATGGGTCGTACTTGAAACTTCTTATAGTATACAATAAAACCGTCACTGAATCAATCTTGCTGTCTGGATTTGAATGCACGCTGCATATCGCGCTTATGTTCTTTTTCTTTCAGGTCGTGCCGCTTGTCGTATAGTTTCTTCCCTTTTCCGACTCCAATCAGCACTTTTGCGAAGCCGTCTTTGACATACATTTTCAGCGGTATGATCGAATAGCCGTCCTGCTTGATCTGCCCTATCAGATTACTGATCTGTTTTTTATGCAGCAGCAATTTTCGTGAACGGACCGGATCATGGTTATGGATATTTCCCTGCTCATACGGACTGATATGCATATTGGAAATCCATGCTTCGTTATTTCGGATGAGCACAAACGCATCACGCAGCTGTACTTTCCCTTTACGGACGGATTTGATCTCCGTCCCTTTTAAGACTAGACCCGCCTCAATCGTTTCTTCGATTGCGTAATCATGATTCGCTTTCTTATTGATGGCGAGTACTTTGCCGGATCCTTTGGCCATGTTTCATTCCTCCCTATATTATCAATCTCGCAATGGCGTGATTACATCTGAATTCAACATGAGCTGAATTCAGATGAAGACTGGAGCAATGATCCCCAGCCTTATGATTTTTTAGGTTTCTTCTTTGATTTTTTCGCTACGCCTTCATAAAACTTTCTTTTCGGCTTTTCATACTTCTTATTGCGCTTATCGCTGCTCTTGCCTTGTCCGCCGGAACCCTGTTTTCTGCCCTGGCCGCCGCCTTTTCCTTTGGCACCGGACTGAATGACTTTCGCAGTCTCTCTGCGCGATCCGCGGAAGTTCTGTTTCATGCCGACAATTTCGAAATCGACTGCCTGTTCTTCCGGCTTGACCGACACGACGCGCACGGTCACTTCGTCGCCGATACGGAACTGCTTGCCTGTCCGTTCGCCGATCATCATCATCTGGCGGTCATCGAAACGATAATAGTCATCGTTCATATTCTGAACGTGGACCAGACCTTCTACTGTATTCTCGAGCTCGACGAATATTCCGAAGTTCGTCACAGAAGAAACGACACCTTCAAACTCTTCCCCGATTTTATCCATCATAAACTGTGCTTTCTTCAGTGCGTTCGTATCACGCTCTGCATCAACCGCACGTCGTTCGCGTTCAGACGTATGCTGCGCAATCTCCGGCAGGCGTGCCGACCAGTGTGCGACAGTTGGCTGTGACAGATCTTTTTCGAACAGATACGTCCGGATCAGACGGTGGACGATCAAGTCCGGATAGCGTCGGATCGGCGCTGTGAAATGCGTATAGAAATCCGTCGATAAACCGAAGTGTCCCAAGCTTTCGTGATGGTATTTCGCCTGCTGCATCGAACGCAGCAACATCGTTGAAATGACCGACTGCTCGGGCAGACCTTCAATTGATTCCACGATTTCCTGTAAGGCACGCGGATGTACTTGATTTCCTGATCCTTTGACGACGATACCGAAGTTCGTCAGGAACTCAAAGAATCGCTGTAATTTCTCTTCTTTCGGATCTTCGTGAATCCGGTACAGGAACGGGACTTGCAGCCAGTGGAAATGCTCGGCTACCGTTTCATTGGCGATCAGCATGAATTCTTCGATCATTTTCTCAGAAACCGTACGTTCTACAATCACGACATCTGTCGGCCAGCCTTCTTCATCGACCAGAATTTTTGATTCTTTGAAATCAAAATCAATCGCGCCGCGGTCCTGCCGTTTCTGACGGAAGATCGCTGCAAGCTTCGCCATACTGTTCAGCATCGGCACAATCTCTTCGTACTTCTTCGATAATTCTTCATCCTGATGATCTACGATTTCATAGACATCGGTATACGTCATACGATAATTCGAATTAATGACACTCGGATAAATCTCATGTTCCACTACTTTTCCGTTATGATCCACTTTCATTTCGCAAGTCAGTGTCAGGCGGTCTTCTCCCGGGTTCAATGAACAGATTCCGTTTGACAAACGGTGCGGCAACATCGGGATCACGCGGTCCGTTAAATAGACACTCGTACCGCGGTCTGCTGCTTCCGCGTCCATCGGGGAGTTTTCCGTGACGTAGTAGCTGACGTCGGATATATGGACGAATAGACGATAGCTTCCGTCCTCATCCTTTACAAGAGAAATGGCATCATCCAAATCTTTTGCGTCTGCGCCGTCAATGGTAATCGTCAGATCATCTCGCAAATCTCTGCGATTATTAAAATCCTCTTCCTGCACCGTTGTCGGTACACGCATGGCGTGATCGATAACTTCTTGCGGGAAATCGACGGTAATGCCGTGTTTATGGATAATCGACAAAATATCGACGCCGGGATCATTTTTATGTCCCAGAATCTGCGTGATCATGCCTGTTGCGGATTTTGTGTCGCTCGGCCATTCTGTAATTTCGACAATTACTTTCTGACCGTCCACCGCTTCCAATGAATGCCCTTTTTCAATGTAAATATCCATCGGCAGTTTCTTATCGTCGGGCATGACAAAACCGTAGCCGTCATGCTGCGCATACGTACCGACGACAGTTGCTGTCTTGCGGTCCACGACTTTCGTGATGACTCCTTCGCGGCGGTCCCCCTGTGAGTTTCCTGAAACGCGCACAAGCACCGTATCGCCGTTCATCGCGCTGTTGACTTCATGAGGCGGGATGAAGACATCATCACCTGTCACATCTTCCGGCACGACAAAGCCGAAGCCTTTCGCATGTCCGATAAATTTTCCGCGGAGCAAATTCATTTGTTCCGGCAATCCGTATCGGTTGGTTCGTGAACGTACGATTTTCCCGCTTTGCTCCAATTGCACGAGCATTTTCACGAGTTCTTTAAATTCTGCCGCCTGCTCCATCCCGAATTTCTCCTGGATTTCGTGAACGGTGAGCGGCTGGTAGGATTCTTCCTTTACCAAGGACATCACCCGTTCTTGTAACTCTTTTTCAAATGTATCCAAACAATCATCTCCTCCTTTACTTCCTGCTATAAGTATCTTCCCCGTTTTTTACTCCTGCCAATCAAGTGATTCCAGAAATTGCAGTACATTTTCATGCAGCTGCGCTTTTTCGGGGCCGAGCGTGATCACATGGCCTGATTCTTCATACCATTGCAGTTCTTTTTCCGTCGATTCCGCTTCTTCATAAATGATATTGGCCGAATTGGGATCAATCACTTCATCGTGACGGGACTGGACGACCAGCAGCGGCGTATAAATCTGGCTGACTTCTTTACGCACACCTTCCACCATCGCGCGCAAGTCATTCAGCCCGGGCATCGACTTCGTTTTCAACTCGTCCATTTCCTGCTGGATCTGTTCTTCTTCCATGCCCGCAAACTTCTTATAATCACGGGCATATTTCAAAACGCCCTGATACAGCAAGTCTGTCGTTTTCATCGTCATCGGCGCACACATCGTTACGACACCTTTTAACGGAAATTCTGCTGCCAGCTTCAATGAAAACACGCCGCCAAGAGAGAGTCCCGCCACCGCGATCTCCTCATAGCCTGCATCAGTCAGCTGTTTATATGCATCTAAAACGTCTTCCCACCATTGATCCGGATTGGTCTTGATCAGTTCCTCCGGCGGCACACCGTGTCCTCTGTAATGAGGCGCCAATGAAGTATAATCATGTTTTTCAAGAAACCGGCCGAGCATCCGAACATCCGCAGATGTACCGGTGAAGCCGTGCAGCAGAAGTACCGCACGTTTGCCGTGCTCAAAGAAAAACGGTTTAGGCTGTGCAATTCGCATGTCTTTCGATCCTTTCTACGAAAAGCGCCTGACCGTTCAAACGTGGTCAGGCGCTGGCTTGTTATATTTTCATGATCGCAATTGTTAAGACAAAAAATAATACAGACAGAACGATGGTTGTTCTTTGAAGAACCAAGTCCAATCCGCGTGCTTTTTGTTTACCGAAAAGTTGTTCTGCCCCTCCGGAGATGGCTCCTGACAGTCCTGCACTTTTACCGGATTGCAATAATACGACAACGATCAATGCTATAGCTACGACTACAAGCGATGCTGTAAAAACGGCATGCATGTTTTTCCACCTCCAAAATAGCAAGTCACAACAGTTCTATTTTAACAAAGCTATGCCACCGACACAAGTCTTTGTTGCGATTCGTGTCGATGACAGTTATTGAGACCATTATTTATTCAAATTATAGAAGGTTTCTTTGCCCAGATACTGAGCCGTTTCAAACAGCTGATCTTCAATGCGGAGCAGCTGATTATACTTCGCTACACGGTCGGTGCGTGAAGGTGCGCCTGTTTTGATCTGTCCTGCATTCGTCGCAACCGCGATATCTGCGATAGTTACGTCTTCAGACTCGCCTGAACGGTGAGAGATGACAGCTGTATAGCCTGCACGCTTCGCCATTTCAATTGCATCGAACGTTTCTGTCAATGTTCCGATCTGGTTCACTTTGATCAGAATCGAGTTGCCGATTCCTTCTTTGATTCCGCGTGACAGCTTGTCTGTATTCGTAACGAATAAATCGTCCCCTACCAGCTGCACTTTGCTGCCAAGACGTTCTGTCAGCAGCTTATGGCCGTCCCAGTCGTTTTCATCCAGACCGTCTTCAATGGACACGATCGGATATTTTTCACAAAGCTCTTCGTACCAAGCCACCATTTCTTTCGATGTCTTGCGTACGTCTTCGCCTGCCAGATAATAATTGTTCTGCTCTTTATCATAAAACTCAGAAGATGCCACGTCCATTGCCAGCAGTACTTCTTCGCCTGGTTTATAACCTGCTTTTTCGATGGCTTCCAGGATAGTTGTCAGCGCTGCTTCATTGGACTCAAGGTTCGGAGCGAATCCGCCTTCGTCGCCAACTGCTGTGTTCAATCCTTTTTCATGAAGTACAGATTTCAGACTGTGGAAAATTTCCGCACCGATCCGCACTGCATGACGGAAAGATTCCGCGCCGACAGGCATGATCATGAATTCCTGGATATCGACATTATTGTCCGCGTGCTCTCCGCCATTCAGGATATTCATCATCGGCACCGGCAACTGCTTCGCGTTAAAGCCGCCTAAGTACTGATAAAGAGGAATGTCCAGGTAATCTGCCGCCGCATGTGCAACTGCCATGGATACACCAAGGATTGCGTTAGCGCCGAGCTTGCCTTTATTTGAAGTGCCGTCCAGTTCAATCAATGCACGGTCGATGACTACTTGATCAAGCACAGAATACATATCTTCCAGTTCTGAAGAGATTACCTCATTCACATGGTCAACCGCTTTCAGCACGCCTTTGCCATTATAGCGATTTTGATCGCCGTCACGAAGCTCTACCGCTTCATATTCACCAGTGGATGCACCGGATGGTACGATAGCACGCCCGAACGCACCGCTTTCCGTGAATACTTCTACTTCTACTGTTGGATTGCCTCGTGAATCCAAAACTTCTCTAGCTTGAATATGTGTAATGATTGGCATGAAGATCTCTCCTTAGAATAATGGTTTTCCGGTCATTTCTACCGGTTGTGGAATTCCCAGCATTTTCAGCATGGTCGGTGCCAGGTCGGCAAGAATACCGTCCGTGCGCAGCGTCAAATCAGGCTGTGTCACAATGACAGGCACCGGATTTGTCGTGTGCGCTGTCATCGGCTGTCCGCCAATTGTGGTGACTTCATCCGCATTTCCGTGATCTGCCGTAATGATGGCAGACCCGCCTTTGGCAAATAAAGCGTCGATGATCCGGCCGAGACATTCATCCACCGTTTCAATCGCTTTGACAGTCGGTTCGAGCATTCCGCTGTGGCCGACCATATCCGGATTGGCAAAGTTCAGAATGATAGCGTCCTGACGCTCTTCTTCAATCTCTTTGACCAATGCGGACGTCACTTCATAAGCACTCATTTCAGGCTGCAGATCATACGTCGCGACTTTCGGCGAATTAATAAGAATACGGGTCTCCCCTTCAAACTCTTTCTCGCGTCCGCCGCTCATGAAAAATGTCACATGCGGATACTTTTCCGTCTCCGCAATGCGCAGTTGACGTTTGCCGCGGTCTTCGAGCACTTCGCCAATCGTTTTCGTCAGGTTGACGTTGTGGAATACGATATCCCCGACTACGTCATCATTATAATGCGTAAAACCGGCAAAATGAAGGTCCGGCAACTTTTTCACGCCCCTATCGAATCCGTCGAACCCCGGCTGTGTTAACGCACGTGCCAGCTGGATTGCCCGGTCGGGACGGAAGTTGAAGAACACGACTGCATCGCCGTTTTCAATCGTTGCCACCGGTTTGCCGTCTTTCTGCACGACAAACGGCTCCACGAACTCATCATGTACTTCTTCGGTATAAGAGGCACTAACTCCTTCTTCTGCGGAATCTGCCTGTTTGCCGATACCATAGACCATGGCATCGTATGTTTTCTGTACGCGGTCCCATCGTTTATCCCGGTCCATCGCAAAATATCTTCCCGAAACGGTAGCGATTTCCCCGATCCCGATTTTTTTCATTTCTTCCTCTGTCCGCTTCAGATAAGGAAGTGCTGAAGTTGGACCCACATCACGCCCATCAAGGAACGCATGCAGATATACCCGCTGGACTCCTTGTTCCTTCGCCAGTTTCAACAGAGCGAATAAATGCTCATAGTGACTGTGGACGCCGCCGTCGGACAGCAGTCCCATGACATGAAGTGCAGACTCCTTCGTCTTGACATGCTCCATCGTCTCCAGGAGCGCCGCATTTTCGAAAAAGTCGCCTTCCCGAATAGACTTATTGATGCGCGTCAGGCTTTGATAGACAATCCGGCCGGCACCGATGTTCAAGTGACCGACTTCCGAGTTTCCCATCTGTCCTTCTGGAAGACCTACTGCTTCTCCGCAGGCCGTCAGCGTGGCATGCGGAAAGTTTTTCCACAGCAAGTCGAAATTCGGGATATTGGAATGGGCTACAGCATTGCCGTATTTTTCATCCCTCAAACCAAATCCATCCAAGATAATGAGCGCGACAGGCTTATTCGACATGAGTTCCAGCCTCCGCAAGCTTGATGAAAGCCTCCGGATCAAGACTCGCACCGCCGACAAGTGCTCCGTCGATATGCTCTTTGCTCAACAGTTCCTTAATGTTTTCAGGCTTGACGCTGCCGCCGTACTGAATACGAACTGCATTTGCCGTGTCCTTCGAATAGATCGTTTCGATTTTATGACGGATTGCGCCGCACACTTCATTGGCATCATCAGCTGTTGCCGTTTTCCCGGTGCCTATCGCCCAGATCGGCTCGTACGCGATGACTGCCTGCTTTGCAAGGTCAGCCGGCAAATCAGCAAACGCTTTCTCCACTTGTTCTGAAACGACCGAAACCGTTTCCATTGCTTCGCGCTGCTCCAGTGATTCACCCACACAAATCATCGGTACCAGGTGATGATTAAATGCAGCATGGACTTTTTTATTGACCGTTTCATCTGTTTCATTGAAATACTGGCGTCGCTCGGAGTGTCCGATAATGACGTATTGCACGCCAAGATCTTCCAGCATTGCCGGGCTCACTTCACCTGTGAAAGCTCCTTCATCCGTGTCGTGCATCGTTTGCGCGCCCACTTTGACGGCGCTTGTCTCAAAACGCTGCATGAGGTCGCCCAAATAGATGGCAGGCGGACAGATGACGGCTTCTACCTGGTCAGAAACCTTGATCCGATCTTTGATTGTTTCTGCAAAATCCGCAGCTTCTTTAGATGTTTTATACATTTTCCAGTTGCCCGCAATAATTCGTTTTCTCAAAAGAATTCCTCCTATTCTCTATCTTCCAGTACTGCAACCCCAGGGAGCTCTTTGCCCTCCATGAATTCCAATGAAGCGCCGCCGCCCGTGGACACATGATCCATTTTCTCCGCCACTTCGAACTTTTCAACCGCAGCAGCCGAGTCACCGCCGCCAATCACAGTATAAGCATCCGTTTCAGCCATTGCCTCCGCGACCGTCTTCGTGCCGTTTGCGAAAGGTTCCATCTCGAAGACACCCATCGGTCCGTTCCAGATCACAAATTTGGAATTCTTAATGACTTCCTTATAAGTTTCTGCTGTTTCGGGCCCGATATCCAGCCCCATCCAGCCTTCCGGAATGTTTTCAACTGACACTGTTTTCTTCTGTGCATCCGCTGAAAAAGCGTCTGCTACAACAGCATCCGTCGGCAAGTATAACTTCACGTTTTTCTCTTCTGCCTTCTGTATGAAAGACTTCGCCAAATCTACTTTATCTTCCTCTACTAACGAACTGCCAGTTTCATAACCTTGCGCCCGTGTGAATGTGTAAGAAAGTCCGCCGCCGATCAATAAATTATCTACTTTATCCAGCAAGTTATCGATGACGCCAATTTTATCTTTTACTTTCGCTCCGCCAATAATCGCAGTGAAAGGACGTTCCGGATGAGACAATGCTTTGCCTAGGACATCCAGTTCTTTCTCCAGTAAGAAGCCGAGTACACCCGGAATATATTGCGCGATTCCAGCTGTCGATGCGTGAGCACGGTGAGCCGTCCCGAATGCATCATTAACAAACACATCCGCCAGATCCGCAAATTGTTTTGCCAGTTCCGGATCATTTTTTTCTTCGCCGGCATGGAAACGAACGTTTTCGAGAAGAATGACATCGCCGTCTTTCATTTCCGCAATGGCCTGCTCCGCTTCTTCCCCTGTCGAAACATCCAGTTTGCGAACCGATTTGCCAAGCAGCTCAGACAGCTTCTCGCCTGCAGACGTCAAACGCATGTCCTCCTGCACTTCGCCTTTTGGACGCCCCAAGTGACTTGCGAGGATGACTTTCGCTCCTGCTCTCGCCATATACTCAATCGTCGGAACCGCCGCACGAATCCGTGTGTCGTCCGTTACTTTTCCGTCTTCCATCGGTACGTTGAAATCCACACGGCAAAAGACACGCCGGCCGTTCAATTCGATATCTCTGATTGTTTTTTTCATTTTCATGGATCAAGTCCTCCTTTGCATTTCACCTGATTGTTGTCATCCAGCTGCGACGGCTAGCTCCTCGGGTCACTTCAGACTTAAAGGAAAGGCAAAGTGCGCCTTTCTTTTAAGTCCTCCAGTGCCTGTCGGAGCTGGACAGCCATCTCCGCTTTAGAATCATCCAGCTGCGACGGCTAGCTCCTCGGGTCACTTCAGACTTAAAGGAAAGGCAAAGTGCGCCTTTCTTTTAAGTCCTCCAGTGCCTGTCGGAGCAGGACAGCCGTCTCCGCTTTAGAATCATCCAGCTGCAAGCGCCAGCCTCTCGGGTCACTTCGGTCTTAAAGATAAAGGTTAAGAGCCACCTTTATTGTAAGCCCTCCAGTGCCTGTCGAGGCTTAACGGCGCTTTTCGCTTTTTGTGTAATCCAGCTCCAAGCGCCAGCCTCTCGAGTCACTTCAGTCTTAAAGATAAAGGTAAAGGGCCACCTTTATTTTAAGCCTTCCAGTGCCTGTCGAGGCTTAACGGCGCTTTCCGCTTTTTTGTATATAAAAGAGGAACGGGTTTCTCCGTTCCTCTCACCCCTATTCATTATAATCATTCACCATTGGAATGGCTACGATTTATAAAAGATTGGGCTGATTTCCAGCTTACAATCCTTGTTTTTGCATATAACGGGCCAAGTCGATGCAGCGTGCAGAGTAACCTGATTCATTGTCATACCAAGAAATGACTTTCACCATGTTATCTTCCATTACCATAGTGGATAATGCATCTACTGTGGAGGAAGCTGTGTTGCCGTTATAATCGATGGACACCAGTGGCAATTCACTGAAATACAGGAATCCTTTTAATTCATTTTCAGAAGCTTTTTTCAGTGCCTCATTAACTTGCTCGACTGTTACGTTTTTATCCAGTTCCGCTACGAAGTCGACAAGGGATACGTTCGGAGTCGGCACACGCACAGCCATTCCATCCAGTTTGCCTTTCAGTTCAGGAATAACTTTTGTTACAGCAGAAGCCGCACCTGTTGAAGTAGGAATCATGGATTCAGCAGCAGCACGCGCGCGTCTGTAATCGGAGTGCGGCAGATCCAGGATTCGCTGGTCATTCGTATACGAGTGAATTGTTGTCATCATCCCGCGTTTCACACCGAATGTATCGTTCAATACTTTTACAACAGGCGCTAAACAGTTAGTTGTACAAGACGCGTTGGAAACGATATTGTCGTTTGCCGCATCGTAAGTTTCTTCATTGACACCCATTACAAGTGTTGTCATTTCGCCTTGAGCCGGCGCCGACAGGATGACTTTCTTAGCTCCTGCATCGATGTGCTTTTGAAGCTGCTCTTTTGAGCGGAAAACCCCTGTGCTGTCTACTACGATATCCACGCCAAGGTCTCCCCATGGAAGATTGGCCGGATCTTTTTCAGCAAATACTTTGATTTTCTTGCCGTCTACAATAATGGCTGATTCATCTGACTGAACTTCTGCATTCAATACGCCGTGTACGGAATCGTATTTCAATAAGTGTGCCAGCATAGCTGAATCTGTCAAATCATTGATTGCCACCACTTCTACGTCGTTTTGTAATAAAGTTTCACGAAGCACTACCCGCCCAATACGTCCGAACCCGTTAATCGCTAATTTCAATGTCATAATAAATCTCCTCCATTAGTATATTGTTTGCCCATTCAGGCGAATCATAACCATTTTTCACATGAGTGACAGCATTTTATTCGCTGCCCCTTCATCCGTAATTAAAATTGTCTGCGGCGGTGCACTTGCAAGATAGGACAATAAAGCTTCTGCTTTACTTTCTCCGCCTGCAACTGCAAACACTAAAGGCACTTCCTGAAGCTGTTCCATCTGAATCCCGACTGTTCGGATGCGGTGAACGATCTCACCATGCCGATTGAAGTAGAACCCAAAAGCCTCGCCTTCTGCCTGTCGATCAGTCAGGATTTGCTTTTCTTCTTCTCGAGAATTGCGAAGAAGCGCCATTTCTGCTGCATTTCCTACTCCGTGAATCACACATTCCGTCTGACTGTACAGCTCCAGCATCTCTTTCGCTGCCGGCTCATGCTGAAACACTGCATGGGCTTCTTCGCTGAGGGTGTCCGGATAGTAAAACGCTTTGTAAGATGCATCGCAAGTTTCTGCAAAAGAAGCGGCGATCATATTTGCCTGCAAACCAAGTTCTTCACCGACTCCGCCTCTTGCCGCAATAAATAATAAGTCAGACAGTTCTTCATTGTGCATGAATGCCGGAATCGAGGCTACCGTGCTGCCGCCTGTCACAGCCACAATTTTATGGCCGTTAATAAGAGACCTGAATTGTTTTGCCGTGTGCATGCCGAGCAGTTTCTTCGTAAGCTCGGAGCGATCCGAGTTACCTTCTACAATATGAACATCCCGTACAGCCAGCCGTTCGACTAATTGTTCCGCCAGCTGCCGTCTGCCTGATCTTTCTTCAATGGAGTCGTGCAAAATAAACAGAATCTCTGCCCCTTTGCCTGTAATGGAAACTCCTTCTTTTGCGATTTCCACCGTGCCTTGTTCTTTCATAGATTCGAGCATTGTTCTAATTTCGCGTTCAGAGCAGCCCGACATCGTACTTAACGGTCTTCTGCCGACCGGACCTGAAAGCTTGATGAGTTTCAGCAAGTGATACCGTTGTTCAATTAACGATGAAATTTCAGGTACTAATGCAAGCTGGGCATCGATAAATGATAAGCTCAATTACATCACTCTTTTCAGATGGGTTGTTTTTGATCCCTACATTAAAATAACGTCCCACCTAGATTAAAAAAATATTATACGTTGAGTATAACATCTTCTTTTTTAAAAATCAATAATGAAAACGCTTTCAATGTTCAATTATTTCCAAAATATCGATATAGCCAATATTCCCGTATGTAACAACTTCTCCATTTTGCTCAAGTACAGGAATCATCAGCATGTATTTTTCATGTATTTCTTCATCTTCTTCTATATTAATGGTCTGCCATTCGATCGGATAATCCTCTGCCGCAAGCTTCAGCATCAGTTCAGCTTCTTCACACAGGCTGCAGCCGGGTCTTGTGTAAAATTGGAATTTCATTTTAGTTCACCTCTTATGCGGAGTGTTTCTTTATATAGTAACGATAGAACAGTAATCAAGCAAGACGGATTTGGGTGGGTGCGCGCGGGCCAAAATTTGGCGCATCAAAAAAACTGCTGCCGCAAACCGAGTTCGTTTGCAACAGCAGCTTCCATTGATTTTACCAGCTTCGGCCTGCTCCGCCGCCTCCGCCGGATCCTCCTCCGCCGAAGCCGCCAAAACCGCCACCTCCTCCAAAGCCACCGCCTGAACCGCCGCCGAATGAACCCGGGAAGAATATAGGACCGCCGCGGGATCTTCCGCGCGGGCCGCCACCTCTTCCTCCTCCGCCGCCTTTAAGGACGCGGAAAATAATGTAGATGATAATGAGGACTACCAGGAATGGAGGAACGCCGAACTCTTCTTCAGAAGACTGAGGGTAATTGACCGGCAGTTCATCTCCTTGCAGTCCGTATTCTGCAGCGATTTCATTGTAGAAAGCTTTATAGGCTTCCAGGACGGCTGCATCGGGCTGTTTTGGATTGCCTTTTAAGTATGGGATGGCCACTTCGTCTATGATGCGGCCCACCTTGCCGTCAGGGAGTGCGCCTTCGAGGCCATAGCCTGTAGCGAGATAGAACTCTCTATCGATGCCCAATTCTTCATTCTTTTCAGTTGAGACAACCAGCAGCGCGCCGTTGTCCATCTTTGCATCGCCAAGCTTCAGTTCACGAAGTTTCCGGACGGCATATTCCTCCACCGGCTCCCCTTCGAGAGAATAAACAGTCCGTACGGCAAATTCCGCTTTTGTCGCGTTATAAAGCCGAACTCCATAGTCTTTTATTTCCGCCTCCTGCTGCGGAGATAAAATGTCTGCATCATCCACTACTACTTCTGTAATAGCATGGGCCGGTACCGCAGTGCCGATCAGGGCAAACAGCAGCGCTGCAGTGAATAGGCGGAAATGTCTCATCACTTCTTGTCATCTCCAAAATCAACTGTTGGCGGTTCTTGTGCCCCTTCTGTCGCTTTAAAGTATTCTTTCTCATCAAATCCAAAAACGGATGCGATAATTTTACCCGGGAAACCTTTTACTTTCCGATTGAATACAGATACTACATCATTATAATCTTTACGTGCGACTGCAATTCGATTTTCCGTCCCCGCCAATTCATCCATTAATTGCTGGAAGTTTTGATTGGCCTTCAGATCAGGATAGTTCTCGACAACGACCAATAATCTGCTCAGCGCACCCGCTAGTTCGGAATCAGCCGCTGCTTGTTCTTCCGGTCCTTTAGCACCTGCCATCTTGCTCCGTGCATCGGCGATATTCTCCAGAACTTCTTTTTCATGCGAAGCATAGCCTTTTACCGTGCTGACCAGATTCGGGATTAAATCCACTCTTCGCTGCAATTGCGTTTCAATCTGTGCGTAAGACTGATCTACGTCTTCTTCCAAATTCACTAATTTATTATAGCTCGGTACAATCATAACAGCTGCTATAACAACTAAGATAATGACGATAAGTAACGGTCCTGTGATTTTTTTCATCCACAACTGCTCCTTTCTTTATGTAATTAGTATTTACTTACCCTTCTTCTTTATCCCGTAAAACTTCAGATGAAATAAAAATGCCTGATTAAAATTTAGGCCCTTCACCAAAACATTTTCTTGACAGTCTATTTCATGGATTTGACTGTGATTGCGCAGTATAGAATGGTAAGTGGGTAGAAGACCGTTCCCCTGCGTTCCAGGCGGACGCGTTCTGGAGGGCCCGCGGTGAGCCAACTTGGTCGCTGCGCTCCCGCAAGTTGTCTCACCTGTCGTGCTGATCCTCCCAGAGTCGCCGCCTTCCACTCCGGTACACTGGCTGGTGTTTTAATATTTTTTGTGCGAGAAGGCAGTATGAGCATAATATCTGAGACTATTACGATAGGTAAGGCGTTTCATGCAATACTTAGCATTCTGCAAAGATTTAGATTCTTGTGATCAAGATGTTTACAAAGTCGAGACACGAAACCACGCCAACTTAACTCACACTCTGGCAAAAGGCAACACTAAATACATTTTACGGAAAAAGCGTAGGCGCAACTGCGGGGTCGGCCGTGGCTGTGAGACTGCTGGCATGCTCTTTGCCAGTAGGCTCATAGCGTAAGGCAATCCCCCAGCGCCGAAGTGGGTTTTAACTGCAGCATGATTTTCTCAATACAGACATGACAAGTTTTCAAGAATCGATTTTGTTGCAAACCCAAAATTTATTCCCCCGTCAAATTGGGTGTTCATCCATTTACTTGGTTCATTCCTCACATATAATAGCCACTATATGATAGAAGTTTTCTATAAATACTGTGCAGTAATAGCTATTTGAAAATTTAGCTTTACAGAGTATTTTGAGTAAGCTATACTATTCAAAGTTGCACTAAGGAAACATTGTAGTTCAAACCATGCACAAGAGTTGCACTAAGGAAACTATTGATTTATAGTGTTTTAATAAATAAAAAATGAGGAATACTAATTGAATAAATGATTCAGCAGGTTATTATTTATCTAAAAGTTGCACAAGGGAAACATATTGAAGGAGGGAACAGAATGATTGATCCGATAACAGTTGAGAATATCAGTGTGTCATATGACGGAAATGAAGTAGTGAAAGACGTATCCTTTTCTTTCGGAGCCTCCACTATAATCGGGGTGCTCGGTCCGAACGGTGCCGGCAAATCAACATTAATGAAAGCAATGCTTGGATTGATCCATAAAGACCATGGATCCGTCAGATTCGGCAAGAAATCTGTCGATGAAATGCGCAAACAGATTGCATACGTTCCACAGCGATCAAATATCGATTGGAATTTCCCGATTGTCGTAAAGGATACTGTGCTTCTGGGCACCTATCCAAAAGTCGGAATTCTGCGCCGCCCTAAAAAAGCGGATAAAGAGCTGGCAATGGAATGTCTGAAGCAAGTAGGCATGGAGGAATTCGCCAACCGCCAGATCGGTGAATTATCCGGCGGCCAGCAGCAGCGAGTGTTCCTCGCGCGTGCACTTGCTCAAAAAGCAGATTATTTCTTCTTGGATGAACCCTTTGTCGGAATTGATGTATCCAGTGAAGAAGTCATCATCGGGATTTTGCGTGAACTGAAAGAAGCAGGAAAAATCGTTTTCGTCGTGCACCATGACTTGTCAAAAGTAAAAAGTTATTTTGATGATCTGATTTTGATGAATAAAGAGCTGATTGATGCGGGACCTGTCAACAAAGTATTCCAGTCAGGCAATATGTCGAAAGCCTATAACCGTGAATTCATGCTCGATGGTTTGGAGGTTTCCAGTTAATGGGATTTATTCAGGATTTAATGACATACGGTTTTCTGCAGAAAGCGTTTATCACGTCCATCATGGTGGGAATCATCTGTGGCGTCATCGGCAGCTTTATCGTTCTTCGCGGCATGGCGCTGATGGGAGATGCGATTTCCCATGCTATTCTGCCCGGTGTAGCGATTTCTTATATGCTCGGCATCAACTATTTCTACGGAGCGGTCCTGACGGGTGTCTTAACGGCATTCGGTATCGGCGCCATTTCCCAAAACAGCCGGATTAAAAATGATTCGTCCATCGGGATTGTATTCTCCGCGTTCTTCGCACTGGGTATTATCCTCATTACCCGGGCAAAAAGTGCGACAGACCTCACACAGATTTTATTCGGCAACGTACTGTCGGTCCGTACTTCCGATATGTGGCTAACGTTGATCATCGGCGCTATTGTCATTTTAGTGGTCGCGCTGTTCTTTAAAGAACTGCTCGTATCAAGTTTTGACGAAACGATGGCTGCCGCCTACGGATTAAAAACGCGCTTGATTCACTACAGCATCATGTTCTTATTGACATTGGTGACAGTCGCTTCCCTGCAGACGGTAGGCGTTATCTTAGTTGTATCATTATTAATCACACCGGCTTCGACTGCCTATCTGTTAACCAATAAACTCTCCGTTATGGTTTTCCTTGCTGCCTTTTTCGGCGCAATTTCATCCATCATCGGATTATATTTCAGTTTTTTGTACAACATGCCTTCAGGACCTGTCATCGCATTGGCGACAACCGCACTTTTTGTACTGGCATTTTTATTCTCCCCTAAACAAGGGATTGTGGTCAGCAAGTTCCGGTCTGTGTCTAAACGGAAAGACGTGATGACGAATAATTAAACATAGAAACAACCGTTGAGACGGAAAATATAATAACCTATAAAAGGAGCAGGATGAATTACATGAAAAACTTATTAAAATGGCTGGGCTTGTCCTTGCTCGCTGTGTTTATGCTGGCAGCATGCGGCAGCGACGATGACAAGAACAGCGCGGCAAACACAAATGACAGTAAAGAGGACGGCGGCAAGCTGAAGGTTGTTACATCATTTACCATTATTGCAGACATGGCCCGCGAAATCGGCGGAGAGGACATTGAAGTGTATAATCTGGTGCCGACTGGAACGGATCCTCACGAATATGAGCCTCTTCCAAATGATATTAAAGCTGCGACGGATGCAGACGTTTTATTTTATAATGGTTTGAATCTTGAAGGTGGCAAAAAGGGATGGTTCTTTAAAATGATGGACTCTGTCGGCCAGAAAGAGGAAAATATCTTCAGTTTGACTGAGAATGTGGAGCCGAAGTATATCGGCGGAGAAGATGGCCGCGATGAAGAAATCAATCCGCACGCGTTCATTGACCCGGCTGTCGGGGTGAAGATGGCAGAAACAGTGCGCGATGTATTGGTTGAAAAGCACCCTGCTAATAGCGAAGACATCAAAAAACGCGGTGATGAGTATGTTCAGCGTCTGCAGGATTTGGATAATGAATTCGCAGAGCGCATCTCTACAATTCCTGAAGAAAACCGGGTACTCGTTACAAGTGAACGCGCATTCCAATACCTGAACGATCATTATGGCCTTAAGGAAGCGTTCATTTGGGAGATCGATACAGAAGAGAACGGTTCTCCTAAGCAGATCAAAGAATTGGTCCACTATATTCAAGAACACAATGTGCCTGTTTTATTCGTAGAGTCCAATGTGGATACACGCCCGATGGAAACGGTATCTGAAGAAACAGGTGTTCCAATTGCAGAAAAGCCGATCTATTCTGATGAAATCGGGAATCCCGGCGATGAAATCGACACGTATGTTAAGTATTTAAACTATAATATGAATTTGATTCACGATGAACTCAGCAAAGAACGGTAAGCTCCGGTCAACCAACTATATTGTATAGAAGGAAGCCGCTTTTATGAGCGGTTTCCTTTTTTTGTATGATTAATTTTAACAATAGAACATCTTTTGCTTTATTCAGGACAGTTTACGGATAAGTTCCGTACGGTTCATCAATTTATCAGCTGTATTGCCCCGCTTTATAAATATTTCTTAAGAATATCGCAGGAAGAACTAACCATTTCTCAAAGATTCTAAGGTCTTTTTAATTATTATCAATCGTTCCATTTGCAATTTCACTCGAGATGGGTTATTCTAAGAGAGTATTATCTTTGTTCTTTTTGCAGATCGAGAAAATATTTTGTTTTTCGTCTAAGGTATTTGAGCAAGCATAGTAACATCATGTGTGGCAATCCACACTAGGAGGCAAAAATTATGGAACAAGGTACAGTTAAGTGGTTTAATGCAGAAAAAGGTTTTGGTTTTATCGAGCGTGAAGCTGGAGAGGACGTATTCGTTCACTTCTCAGCAATCCAAAGCGACGGTTTCAAATCTTTAGACGAAGGTCAAAGCGTAACATTTGAAATTGAACAAGGACAACGTGGCCTACAAGCTACTAACGTTCAAAAAGCTTAATCTCTGCTTGAAAAAACCCTACATTGCGTAGGGTTTTTTATTTCCTTAAAATTGGATACATATAGAAAAAAGGGTCTAGATTCAATTATGAATCCTGACCCTTTTTATATGTTTCCACACGAGTAAATTATTCATATGAATAAACGAGATCTGCGCCAAATTCTGTTCTTGACAACCTTTCACATTCGTATTGCGGAAATCCTGCTGCAGTTTTGCAGTGTGAGGATTTCGTTACTCGGCTTTGCAGGAGTCTTGAATGGAGTTTGAGTTTGCAGTTTAATCCCGCTTCGCCGCTGGGGGATTGCCTTACGCTATGGGCCAGCTGGCGAAGAACACGCCTCATTGTCTTAATTTCTGCAAAGACCGCAGAAATACGGCAAAGCGAATCCTACGCTGTTCGCTTTGCAACAGCCTCCCCGCAGTTGCGCCTTAGCTGGTATTGGAGAAAGTATGTCATACTGCTCTTTTACAGAGTGCGGATTTAGTTGGTATGGTTTTCGTTTCTCGACTTTGTAAATGCATTGAACACAAGAATCTAAGCCTTTGCAGAATGATAGGTAGTGCATGAATGCCTTACTTATAATAAAAGTCTCAAATAGTATGCTCATACTGCCAATCACATGAAAAGTATTGAAAAACCAGCCAGTGTACCGAAGTGGAAGGCGGCGACTCTGGGAGGATCAGCCCGACAGGTGAGACGACTTGCGAGAGCCGTCACGAAGAACGGCTTTTGCGAGTAAAAGCGAAGCGTTAGGAGCACATCTTTGCACTTCAAGTCGGCTCACCGCGGGCCCGCAAGACACGCGTCCGCCTGGAACGCAGGGAAACGGTATCCTTCCCACTCATCCTACATTGCGCAATAACAGTCAAATTTCAAACTGCTTATGAAATAGACTGTCAAGCACACAGTTTGGTGGAGACCCAATAAACGACTCGTTTTTATCTGTTATTCATGAAGCGTCCCAGGAAGTCCTGCAGCCGTTCACTTTCAGGATTCAGCAGGATTTCTGAAGGCGGCCCTTCTTCTTCAATGACCCCTTCATTCAGGAAGACTACGCGGTCTGCAATATCGAGCGCAAAATCCATCTCGTGCGTGACAAGAATCATCGCCATCTCCCCTTCTTTAGCAAGATCACGGATAACTTCAAGCACTTCACCGACGAGCTCCGGATCCAGTGCTGACGTCACTTCGTCAAACAGCATGACCTGCGGACGCATCATCAGCGCTCTCGCCATTGCCACGCGTTGCTTCTGGCCGCCGGAAAGCTGCGCGGGGTACAATTCAATCTTATCACCGAGGCCTACCTTTTCCAGCATCTCAACAGCAGTCGCTTTCACTTCGGCTTTATTTTCATTCTTCACGAGTACGGGAGCCAGCATACAGTTCTCCAATATCGTCATATGCGGAAATAAGTTAAAGTGCTGAAACACCATACCGATATCTCCTCGGATGGAACGCAGATGTTTTTCATCCGCTGTGACCCACTCCTCCTTTTTCTGCATCTGCCAAAGATTTTGCCCATTCACTTCTATAATTCCAGCTGTCGGCTCTTCCAGTGTCATCAGCATACGGATAATTGTTGTCTTACCGGAACCGCTCGGACCGATCAGAGCGACTTTCTCGGAAGGCCTAATATCCAAGTCGATGCCTTTTAGCACCTCTGTTTCTCCAAACGATTTGCGGACGTCTTTATATTGCACTATCGGTTCCACCATCTCAACCTCTCTTTCATTCCACTCTGTTGCTTTTTATTATGCCAGCGTCTTTTTATCGAAGCTGCGGTTATATTTCTTTTCTAATTTATTGATTAGCAGTGCAGACGGGTAGCTCAGCAGCAGGAAGAACAGCGCGACGACTGTCAGCGGCTCCACGAACTTATAATACTGCGCTCCGTAATCATTGGCGATATGAAGCATCGCCACGACACCGATTGTAGAAGCCAGCGGGACTTCTTTGAACATGATGATCAAGTAATTGCCCAGCATTGGAATAGTCGGCGGAATCGCCTGAGGCAAAATAATTTTCGTCCACTTTTGACGCGTCGACAGATTCAGCGCTGTCGAAGCTTCCCACTGTCCTTTATCCACCGATTCAATTCCTGAACGGTATACTTCAGACATATAAGTGCTGAAATGGATTCCGAGCCCTAAAATAGCAGCTACAAAAGGATTGAGAGATACGCCTATTACCGGCATCATCGGCCATGCGTAATAAATGAAAAACAATTGGACAAGCGGCGGAGTCGAACGGATAAATTCAGCGATCCAGCCGAACAGCCACGTCACCGGCCGCCATGGCAATCTGCTGATAAACACCCAGAAGAATCCAAATACAGCAGCGAATACATAACACGCCAGCGTCAAACCGACGGTAATCCACAAACCTTTAAATATCAGTGGAATTACTGAAAAAAACACATCCCAGCTCCAAGTCATCAGCTAGCAACCCCTTTCTTCGCTACACTCTCCATCTTTCTTGTGAAGGCAATCAACGGCAGCGCAATCACAAAGTACATTACGAGGAGAAGTACATAAACCATCGGGGATTCCGCTATGTGCGTGCTTCGGTAAATATTTCCGTAATACAGCAGATCAGTCAATCCTATGAGTGATACTAATGAAGTTGCTTTCAAAATCTGTATTAAATAATTACCGTATTCCGGTAGCATCATGCGCAGAGCCTGCGGCAAAATAATATGGCGCATACGCTGGAACTTCGATAAATTCAGTGCGATAGATGCTTCTGTCTGTCCTGCAGACACCGCCTGAATCGATCCTCTGACGATTTCGGACATATAGGCTCCGTAGTTCAATGAGATCGCGAGGACTGCTACCCATACATCACTTCCAAGATGAATATTGAATAATCCTGGAAGTGCGTAGGAAAACCAGAATAATTGTACAATCAGCGAGGTGCCGCGGAATATCTCTACGTAAAAACCAGTGAATCCACGCAGCAGGGGGTTCGAATTAACACGCGAAAGCCCTGCAACCAGTGCAATGATGCTCGCGCAGATAATCGACAGGAACAATACCTGCAGCGTAATACCCAGCCCTTGTACGACCGCAGAAAATATATCGGGTAAGGAATTCACAAAAACCACTCCATTATTTATTGATCGTTAGTTAAAAACCAATTGCCGTCCGGTCTGCATCTGCCAGACTGACGGCCGATTTAACGAAAGAAAAAAGGTCATGCCGCTGTTGGGCATGACCCGGCTGTTCTCTTAGTAGTTATCTCCGTTACAAACACTTTCCGTCGTAATCTCGTTTTCCACCAAGTTATTTTCTTCGGTAAAGCCGAACGGTTCAATCAATGCAGCGATTTCGCCGCTTTCTTTCAACTTCTTCAATTCTTCGTTGTATGCTTCGCGCAGTTCGTCGTCACCATTCAAGAAAGCTGCCGCACCGTAGCTTGGCACTCCTTCGATATCCGGCTGTTCAAAATCTGTGACGAACTCCAATTTTTCATTGTTTGCAGATTCCAATGCCATCTTAATCGTCATCTCAGTGCCTGTCGTAACAGCTGCACGGCCTGATTCAACTGCCGAGAATGAAGCCGGGATATCCGGAACCATCATAATCTGGCTCTCCGCAACTCCTTCACGGATCATGAAGTCTTTTTCTGTCGCTCCGCTCATGACTGCTACTTTAATAGACGGATCAGCAGCGATATCCTTGTAACTCTTCAGATTCATCGGGTTGCCTTTTTCAACAATCAGGCCCTCACCATACTTAATTTCCGGCTCACCGAATGAAACGTTTGAGCAGCGGTCCGGTGAAATAGCCATACCTGCTGTAATCACATCAAACTTGCCGGCGCCTAACCCCGGGATCAATTGACCGAATTCGGAGAGCTTGCCGTCCACTTCGTCAACGCCCAGGTTTTCAAAGACCGCTTTGGCAATAGCAACCGCAGCACCTTGCAATTCGCCATTTTCTTCATACGCATACGGTTTCTCATTGGCAAAGCCGACTCTGACAACGCCCTTATCTTTTAGTTCATCCAACTTGCTGCCGCTTCCACTGCTGCCGGAATCTGAATCTCCGCTACCGCATGCTGCGAGCAAAAGAAGCATCATCACCGCCATAATACCTATCGCCGATTTCTTCATAATTCTCCTCCTTGATATTTTCATAAAACTTTCGTTTTACTTATTTGATAGATTACCATAACTAAAATTCGAGTTCAAACCAATTTTCATAATTTCTTAAAGTGTAAAATAATTACTGTTCTCGCTAACTATTGGTATGACAGCGTTTGCACGAGTCTTTTTCGACAATAATTTATTTAATTTTTATTTTTTACTAGGTGAAAAGACAGGCCTTTCTCTGTTTCATGAGTAATCTCCTGGGTATTTCCCTTTTTATATTTCCAGCCTTTCTTTCTATTCAAGTTGAGCTCTTATTAAATTAATCAAGAAAAATGAATTTAATTCATTCGGACGTTTTTTCTGCTGACTGCCTCTGGACAGATAAAAAAAGACTGAACAAATCGCATATGCGATCTGTTCAGTCTTCTTACTAATTAGTAGTGCCCTCGGCGGGAGTCGAACCCACATTTTAAGCTTCGGAGGCTTACGTGCTATCCATTGCACCACGAGGACTTGATATGATTTTCACATTTTTTACACGCTTCAAAAACAACTTGCAGAAAAAAGATATCCCTCTTTGAGACATCTTCCATTATATCGTGGAATAGAATGAAAAGCAATAGCTATTTATAAGGCGAATGATTTGACCTTTGTTGACCAACTTATGTAAAATACAATTATAGTTGAAATACCAACTGATTTCAACAGAACGATTATTACGAAACATTAAAAGGAGGAAGTACCATTGAATCTAATTCCTACAGTTATTGAACAAACAAACCGCGGTGAGCGGGCGTATGACATCTATTCCCGCTTGCTGAAAGACCGGATTATCATGCTCGGAAGCGGAATCGATGACAATGTCTCAAATTCGATCGTAGCGCAGCTCTTATTCCTGGAAGCTGAAGATCCGGAAAAAGATATCTCCATTTACATTAACAGCCCGGGCGGAAGCATTACAGCAGGTATGGCAATCTACGATACAATGCAGTTTATCAAACCCGATATCCAGACAATCTGCATCGGTATGGCAGCATCCATGGGCGCATTCTTGCTGACAGCAGGAGCTCCAGGCAAGCGTTATGCATTGCCGAATGCCGAAGTGATGATTCACCAGCCACTCGGCGGCGCACAAGGTCAGGCGACTGAAATAGAAATCGCTGCAAAGCGCATCTTGCACTTGCGTGAGAAGCTGAATCAAATCTTAGCTGACCGCACTGGACAGCCGATTGATGTCATCGCGAAAGATACAGACCGTGATAATTTCATGACAGCGGAACGCGCGAAAGAATACGGCTTGATCGATCACATCGTTCAGCGCAGCGATATGAAGAAATAAGCAAAATGAGTAAACGAAAACCGATTCTTCCAAAAGGAGAATCGGTTTTTTTTATTGCTGTTCAGTTTCTACAAGTTGTGCCAGATTTTCAAGAGCCAAATCTTCATCGATGCCGTCTGCCTGCAAAGTGATTTCCGTACCTTTTGCAATCGCCAGGCTCATGATCCCCATAATACTTTTGGCGTTTACCTGACGAACTTCTTTTTTCAAGTAAATATCAGCAGAGTATTTATTCGCTTCTTGCACAAATAATGCTGCCTGTCTTGCCTGTAAACCAGGTTTTATTCCTACCTTCACTGTTTTTTCTACCATATTGTATGCTCCTTTTCTTTCTTTTTCAGAATATAATACATTTGATCAGTTTCCGCGCAGCCGCTCGGCTATCTCTTCAATCTTTCGCAAGCGGTGGTTAACGCCTGATTTACTGACAGATGCACCGGACACCAGTTCACCCAGCTCTTTCAATGTGACGTCTTGATGCGCCACACGCAGCTGTGCAATTTCCTGCAGCCTCTCCGGCAGTTGTTCCAGTCCGATCGTCTGTTCAATCAGCTTAATATTTTCCACCTGACGCTGTGCCGCGCCAATTGTCTTGTTCAGATTAGCTGTCTCGCAATTCACAAGCCGGTTTACACTGTTCCGCATATCTCTCATAATACGAACGTCTTCAAATTTCATAAGCGAGACATGCGCCCCGATGAGTCCAAGAAAATCAGATATTTTCTCAGCCTCTTTCAAATAAGCGATAAATCCTTTTTTGCGTTCGATGGACTTCGCATTTAATTGGAACCGGTTCATCAGTTCCACAAGTGACTCACTATGCTTTTGATAGCTTGAAAACACTTCTAAGTGATACGAAGAGGTTTCTGGATTATTGACCGAACCTCCCGCCAAGAAAGCACCGCGTAAATACGCTCTCGCACAGCAGTCCATTTCAATTAGCACCGGATCAATCGTATCAACCATCTGGAAATCATGGGTTATAATGGAGAGCGCTTCCAGCAAGTCTTTTGCGCCGTCCCGTATCCGGCAAATATACACGTTATTTTTCTTCAAACGCATTTTCTTCCGTACCAGCAATTCTACTTTATAAGGATACAGCTTTTTCAGATTGGAATAAAGCCTTCTCGCAATCGCCGCGTTTTCAGTCTGCACATCCAGACTCAGTTGTTTATTGGAAAAAGACATCACGCCATTCATTCGAATAAAAGCAGCGATCTCCGCTTTAATACAGCAGTCATCCGCTTCAATTTGCGTCAGCTCTTTTTTTGTTTTAGATGCAAAAGACATGATATTCCCCCTTTTCGGCGATCTTCATATCTATCCGTCTTCTACGTTCTCTCTATATATCGCATGAGCACATCCGCCACGTCCGCTGATTTATGCATAATCACACCGTTGAACACCGTCGCGATTTCCTGCACAAAAACTTCGGGAACGAGCATTTGCAGTCTGTCCAGATCATTTTCCACCAGCCAGGGTTCTTCATCGGCAGGTATCCCGTACGCACGTCTGAAGGCATCTGCGTTATTGACGAGCACTGCATCCAGGAAAGGCACTCCCGCGTGGTCATACAGCGCCTGAACATGCTCAGAGGCCGTATACCGAAATGTCTCGCCTCTTTGCGTCGTCAAGTTGCCGATATACACTTTTTTCGCCTGGCTCGCAAGTACGGCTTCCCGTATATCCTGCACCAGAATCGTCGGCAAGATACTTGTATATAAACTGCCTGGACCAAATATGATCAAATCTGCTTTTTTGATCGTCTCAGCCGTCTCCGGCAGCGGCTTCACATCTTGAGGTGAAATGAAGACATTGCGAATTTTCCGCCCGTAGAGAGGAATTTTCGATTCACCTGTAATAATTGAACCATCTTCTAGCTCTGCATGCAAGGTAATCCGTTGATTTGCTGCAGGCAATACTTTCCCTTTTATGTTCAGGACCAGCCCCATTTGCTCCACCGCACGCGCAAAATCGCCTGTAATGTTCGTTAATGCGGTCAGCATGAGGTTCCCGAGCGAGTGACCTTTCAAATCGTCGGAACCTTCGAAACGGTACTGGAACATCTTCTCAATCAACGGTTCGACATCTGAAAGCGCTGCCATAACCTGTCGGATGTCCCCTGGAGGCGGGATGTCGTATTGGTCAAATAAACGTCCCGAACTGCCTCCGTCATCTGCTACTGTGACAATAGCCGTCAAATCAATGGGATAGCGCTTCAATCCGCGTAAAATGGTTGAAAGGCCTGTTCCCCCTCCGAATACTACGACTCTTTTTATAGTAGTAGATGGCATAGCCGTGTCAGCCCTTTCTTTTTTCGACATCCCGGTGAGAAATTTGCGTTGGATAGTCCCCTTTGAACTCTTTTCCAAAGTATTCCGCAAGAGTCACCGAGCGATGCTGGCCCCCTGTGCAGCCGAATGCGATGACTGCCTGACCTTTGCCTTCTTGCTTATATTGCGGGATCAGGAACTTGAACAGGTCGGTTAATTTCTCAATCAACAATTTTGTGTCATTCCACTTCAGCACGTAATCAGACACTTCTGGGTTCAAACCTGTCATTGGACGCAGCTCCTCTAAATAAAAAGGATTCGGCAGGAAACGAACATCGAAAACGACGTCTGCATCAATCGGCATACCGTGTTTGAAACCAAAAGAAACAAAGTTCAGCGTAAACGTCGGTTCTCCTTCAGCAGAGAACTCCCGCATGATTTTCTCGCGCAATTGTTTCGGCTTTAATTTAGACGTATCGTAAATTGAACGTGACAGGCCTTTCAGCTCCGTCAGCAGTATCCGCTCTCTGCGGATTCCTTCGAGCAGCACGCCGCCTTCAGAAAGCGGATGGGACCGGCGTGTTTCCTTGTAACGCTTCACCAAGGTCTCATCATCGGCATCCAGAAACAGCAGACTGGCTTTAACGCCGTCTTTTTTAAAAAGTTCCTCAAGCGCTGCAACCAATGAATCAAACAGGCTTCCGCCGCGTGTATCCATTACGGCTGCAATCCGTCTCATCTGATTATCCGACTTCATCATTAAATCCAGGAATGTCACGAATAATTCAGGTGGCAAATTATCGATGCAATAAAAACCCATATCCTCAAAACACTGCATCGCAACTGTTTTACCGGCACCTGACATGCCACTGATAATCACTACTTCGTATTCATTTGACCCGTGTGCTTGATCCATTTTTATTCATTCACCTTCCGTCGATTGTTGAAGCGACTCCTGCAGTAAGCGGAATTGCTCTGTATAGTAAAACGTTCCATATTGCATTCCTGCCCCATGGACTGCGAACAAGAGATTGGAACGATCCCCCTCTGCCATCGGTAATGTATGCAGACTCTCCACCGGATGCCACTCCAGCTCGCCTTCAGCTGTTGTTTCCAAAATGTCTCCCGAATAATCACGGGCTATAAATGTAAACAGCAGCCATTCATTCAGCAGTTGCTTTCCGTCATCGTCCATGGTCATCATTGTATAAATACCCTTCAAATGCGGCTGAATCGGCCTGGCGCCTGTTTCTTCAGTAAATTCCCTTACAGCAGCCTCGTAAATCGATTCCCCTTCGTCGATTTTCCCGCCCGGCGCTACATACCAGCCGCGTCTCGGCTTCTTGAGTAAAAGGACTTGTTCGTCTTTTACTACGAGTAAATTAGCAATTTTTTGCATATGTAGTCCCCACTTTTCACGTATGTATTCCTAGTATACAATGCTTTATAGAAAAACGACAAAAAAAGGAGGCTATTCACGGAAGTTTGTTACCGCAAATAGCCACAAAGTTGCTATATTTTAAAAGGGGGTCTTGACTTATACAAGTATACCCTTCCTACATTGCAAACCTATTACGTACAGATTACGAATAGATTAAGTTTTCAGGCTTTGGCTCCTACCTCATCCATCAGCTCTTCAATATATTTCTGAGCCGCCTGCGCAGCAACACTTCCGTCGCCTGTTGCTGTAACGACTTGACGCAGTAACTTTTCACGCACGTCGCCTGCAGCGTAAATTCCCGGAATCTTTGTTTCCATAATGTCGTTTGTTTCGATATAACCGTTCTCGTCCAAAATACCGAGTTCTTTAAAAGGCGCCGTTAATGGATCCAGTCCGATATAAATAAACATACCTTCCGTTTCCATTTCGCGTTCTGAGCCGTCTTCAGTTGATACAAGTGTAACAGAACCGACCTTGCCGTCCTTTTCGTTCACTTGCTTGACAGTCGTGTTCCAAATGAAATCAATCTTTTCATTCGCAAATGCACGCTCCTGCACAATCTTCTGTGCGCGCAGCTCATCACGGCGGTGAATGATCGTCACTTTATTCGCAAAACGCGTCAAGTACGTACCTTCTTCAACCGCTGAATCTCCACCGCCGATTACGACGATATCTTTACCGCGGAAAAACGCTCCGTCACAAACTGCACAATAACTGACACCGCGGCCGGTCAATTCTGCTTCGCCCGGAATTCCCATTTTACGGTATTCAGCACCTGTCGTTAAAATAACCGCACGTGCTTTAAAGCTATTTTCTCCTACATGAATTGTTTTGAACTCGCGTCCGTCTTCGATCTTCGTGACGTCTCCGTATGCATATTCCGCACCGAAACGTTTTGCATGGTCGAACATTTTCGTAGACAGATCAGGCCCAAGAATACTTTCGAATCCAGGATAGTTCTCAATCTCTTCTGTATTCGCCATCTGGCCACCGGGAACTCCCCGCTCCAACATTAATGTAGACATGTTTCCGCGTGCTGTATAAACAGCCGCCGTCATACCCGCCGGTCCTGCACCCACAATTATTACGTCATAAATTTTATCCGTTGACATCTGATTGTCCTCCTCAAATATAGAAAGTCTATATATAAAATCCTAGTGGAATTTTCGAATGAATTCAACTTAAATGCAACATCCATATTAACTGCATTGTCAAAGTTACCTAGTACCGTTGATTTCCGTTCCAGGCGGACGCGTTCTGGAGGGCCCGCGGTGAGCCAACTTGGTCGCTTCGCTCCCCTAAGTTGTCTCACCTGTCGGGCTGATCCTCCCAGAGTCGCCGCCTTGCACTCCAATCAACTGAGCAGGTTGGACATAGCATACCTTTCATGTAAAAAGTGTAATCCAACTTATACAGTTTGCCGTCAATCCGCAGAGTAAGGCAAAAACTGAATCAATTGCTGCACATACTTTGTCAGAGTGGCAACAGACACCCCGTATTTCTCCGCCAGGGATTTCTTAGTCACTTGATCATAGCGGGAAGACTGGAACATATAATCTACTGCTGCAGCTATAGCTTTAGGATTTGCAAACGCATATTTATCCGTGAGGGCGTTCTCACACAGCGTGAACCACATCTGAAATAAATGTGTCCCCTGCAAATCAAGCGGCGTGTACTGTTCATAAAGCAGCTCACAAATTTCCAGCGCCCGGCTGAACGATTTTTCGAAATCATTTTCCGCAATGAATTCATAATCCAGACTATGCGCTAAAAATAACTGCTCTGATGAACTGAGATCTTCCACGTTTATATATCCCGGATGTGACAGGATTTCCTGCAGATGCGAAGACTTGCCAAGTAAATACAAGCCGAACATCCGCTCACTGCTGTACGGATTTGATATCTTTTCAATCAAAAAAGGAACATCCTCTTCATACGCATCAGGATTCAGCTGGTCCTCTATTGATTTCCAAGGCTCGAACCCTTCTTTTGAAGGATCCATTTGAAGCAATTTATCGTAAGCCTGCTCCGCCACTTGTCGATGCCCCGTAAAATAAGCGGCATTCGAAAGCCAGAAATAATAACCTACATCGCCCTGGAAGCCGCGTTTCTGAAGACTGCGCAACCAATGATACGCTTCTTCATACCGGCCTGTCAGCGCAAACGTCGCACCTAGCTTGTATCGGTGCTCCACCTGATATGGTTTGATCTTCGCGAGCAGATCCATCATGCTTGTCAACCGCTCTTCGTCCCGTCCATAATAAAAAAACACAGCTAAATTACACAGCGCATGAATATTTCCTTTTTCTTCTTGAAGCACGTCATAGAGTATTTTTTCTGCACGGGCTTCTTCACCAATATAGAAATAAGCCAGCGCCAAGTTATTATGGACCGCCCAGTTTTTCGGGTAATCAGCGAGCAGATTTTCGAGCACTTCAATCGCCTGCTCAAAATTGCCTTCTTCCATTATTTTACGGGCCTTTTCCTGAATGAAAAGTACCTCGGCGTCCGGCAGCTCACCGTCTTCGAGATAGGTCTCTTCCTGATCTGCAAATTCAATGATTTCGTGTGATTCTTCCATGAACAGTCCGCCGGGAGAAAGCCCGATATATTTCAATGCATATTGTTTCGCTTCGCGCAGCAAGCCGAGGTGGGCATGAACTTCCGCCAGATAGAAAGTTGTTTCTTCATTATCCGGATCTAATTCATCCGCCTTCTTCAATAATTCGTAGGCATCTTCAAAACGACCGACTTCCATGATGAATACGCCATATTCCATATGCGTAAGCGCATCATCAGGATTCAGCTCCAAAGCACGTTTATAATACTTTTCTGCGTCTGAAAATTGCTCGCGCTGCATCGCCTGCATCGCGCGCTTGCGATAAAAATCACCGTCAGGCAAAAATGAAACAATCTTATTCTTGTTAAACCTTCGTTTTTTTTCCAATCGAACTCCTCCGAAAAAGTAAGAGGAACGCATATAACGTCCCTCTTTGCAATCTACCCTCTATTATAGCACATCTAACCTGCCCGTCATTCATTTGTCACTGCGTGCAGCCCGTGCTTTCATCTCTTCTGCTGTATAAATGATCCGCACTGGATTCCCGCCTGCAAAACAGCCGGCAGGAATATCCATATTAACCAGTGAAGCGGCGGAAACAATTGCGCCGTCCCCTATTTTCACACCGGGCAAAATCGTGGTATTCGCGCCAATTAACACTTCGTTGCCGATCTCCACATCGCCAATGCGGTATTCATCGATTAAATACTCGTGGGCAAGAATCGTGGTGTTGAAACCGATGATCGAATTATTTCCGACCGTAATACGCTCAGGAAACATGACATCCGGCACCACCATTAAAGCAAACGCTGTCTGTCTGCCCACCTTCATCCGTAAAAATAGTCGGTACAGTATATTCTTCCATGAAACAAACGGAGTATACCGTGCGATCTGGATCACAATGAAGTTCTTCGCTACTTTGAAAATCGAAACAGTCCGGTAAATATGCCAAAGTGAATTTGCTTCGCCTTTAGAAGCGTAGCGCTCCGTGCGTCTCACGGCCGCTCTCCATCGATCAGTGTAAACAAATCAGTCATGTGATGCAGCATATAATCCGGTTTAAACGTCTGCAAATATTCTTCTCCTTTAAGCGCCCAGGCAACAGCTGCCGTGCGGACTCCTGCGTTTTGACCGCCTAAGATGTCGTGGAAGTTATCTCCAATCATCAGCGCTTCTTCAGGCGAACGATTCAGTCGTTCTAATGCCAATAAAAGCGGCTCAGGATTCGGTTTTTCATTGGTCACGTCATCCAGACCGATCACCGTTTCAAAATAGGATTCGATTCCGATCAGACGCAGCCCTCTTTCCACCATGTCACGCTTTTTCGTAGAAACGACCGCCATTTTCAAACCTTTTGCATGCAGCTTGTGCAGTGTATCCGAAACGCCGTCAAATTCTGTTACATAAGCGTCATGATTGGCAAGATTCCATGCCCGATATTCCTGGATCAACTGGTCTGTCATCGCAGGTTCAATGGATGAAAAAGTATCTCTCAGCGACGGCCCGATAAAAGCCAATATGTCTTCACGCTGAAAACGCCCGGGAAAATGTTCTTCCAGCACATGACGGAAAGTAGCAATAATCAATTCATTTGTATCGCCAAGCGTTCCGTCAAAATCAAATAATAACGTGGTAATCGGTTTAATAGTCAATGACAGACTCCTCCTTCGCTTTCGGCTGCTTCCAAAACACACCGACCGTTATAGTCAGCAGAATCGCGGTCACAAGCCGTATCAGAAACAATGGCCAGATCGGTATACCAAGCGGCAGAAATAATAAAGTATCTTCAATTACAGCGTGGCAGGCCATCAGAAAAATGAATGCTAACGTAATATCCCGTTTGGAAACGCCGTCTTCGCGGACAGCCTGTATCATCACACCCGCTCCGTAAGCCAGGCCGATCAGCAAGCCCGCAACAAGTGTCATCGAGGTATTCGGCTTCACGCCGATTAACTTAGTGAAAGGAGCTAGTCCTTTTGAAAAATGTTCTAAATAATTGCGGTCTTTAACAAATTGAACAAGCAGCATCAACGGGATGACAATCAGCGCAAGCTGCAGAACGCCGAACGCTGCTTTCTCGATTCCGAGCAGCAGGATTTGCCAGACTCCCTGTGGAACCGCTTCAGCCTGTGGCGTCAAGCCGTACTGGGCGATTTCTGAGCCGCCTGTCCAAAACAGATTCAGCAAGATGCCCGCCGTTGCCGCCAATCCCAGCCGTACTGCCAGGACCAGCCACAGCTTGACGCCCACCTTAAGCGCCACAGCTGTCTCAATGAACAAATTATGCGCAAAACTGATCATCAGCGCAATAATGAAAACTTCTTTTACCGTTAATTCCAGAGAGATGATCCCTGCAATTCCGGCATACAAATTCAATGTATTTCCCAGCACAATCGGCACAGCGGCTTCTCCGCGCAGTCCGAAGATATGCATCAGCGGCGCAACCAGTTCGACAAGCCAGGGTAAAATCGGCGTGAACTGTAAAATCGTTATGAGCAGTGTAATGGGAAAGATGATCTTTCCCAGCGACCAGGTCGTGTGAAGACCCGATTTCAGTCCATTGCTGAGTGTACTGGATAATGCGATTTTATTTTCGTTTTTCTTCATAATTCTCGTTCACTTTCATAATAAATCTGCGATACAGCAAAATCGCAATTCCGATAACGACTCCGGCAACAGAGACCAGCTGCGCCGCACGCAGAGCTCCTATTACATACAGACTGTCCGTCCGCATGCCTTCAATAAAGAACCGGCCGATCGAATACCAGATAACATAAAACAAAAAGATTTCCCCGCGTTTGACAGTAATGACTCTGCGCAGAACCAAGATCAATATCAACCCGGCTACATTCCACATCGACTCATAGAGAAACGTCGGATGATACGTCACGCCGTCAATTGTCATTTGATTCATGATCCAGTCAGGAATAATCGTATTCTCTTTAAATGCCTCGGTAACCGGACCGCCGTGCGCTTCCTGATTCATGAAATTTCCCCAGCGTCCGATAATTTGGCCTATCAGCAGACCGGGTGCTGTAATGTCCGCAACTTTCCAGAATGACACACCGCGTTTTCTGGTAAATATGACCGCTGTGATGACAGCACCTATCAGCGCCCCGTGTATCGCGATTCCGCCATTCCAAATCTGGATGATCTGTTCCGGATGCTCGCTGTAATAGTCCCATGTGAAGATGACATAGTAAATTCGGGCGCTGATGATCGAAATTGGGATGGCCCAAATCAGCATATCCGTCAGAAAGTCCGGATGCATGCCTTTTTTCAGCATCTCCCGCTGTACTATAAAAAATCCTAATATGATTCCCATTGCGATTAGAATGCCGTACCAGCGCACTTCTAACGCATGTTCCGAACTGCCGATTCTAATTGCAACCGGATTGATCGCAAGTAACAATAAATTCACTTAGTCGAGCCCCTCTTCTTTCAAAATTTCCGCATTATCCGCGATTGCCTGATCCAGCCGTTTCGTAAATTCCTCGGCTGCATTAAAACCAAGACGTTTCATTCGGTAATCCATCGCTGCCACCTCTATGATGACCGCAATATTTCGCCCCGGACGCACAGGAACCGATAACTTTGTAATTTGCGAATCCAGTATGACTACCTTTTCTTCATCGATACCTAAACGGTCGTAATGTTTATCTTCATCCCAAATTTCCAGATCTACAGCCAGCAGCACCCGTTTATCGTCTTTTACAGCGCTTGCACCGAACAGTGTCATCAAATCAATAATCCCGACTCCTCGGATTTCGAGCATATGTTTTAATATTTTCGGCGCTGTCCCGATCAGGATATTTTCCGCCACTTGACGAATTTCCACGGAGTCATCGGCAATGAGACGGTGACCTTTCTTAATGAGCTCAAGCGCAGTTTCACTCTTCCCTACGCCGCTCCCGCCTGTGATCAGTACACCTACTCCGTAAACGTCTACCAATACACCGTGGACAGTCGTCATGGGAGCCAGCTGGCCTACTAAGTAATTCGTCAGCATACCGGAAAACTGCGTCGTTTTGTAATCCGTCCGCAAGACAGGGATGTTTTTTTCATCTGCCAGCTGACTCAGTTCTCTCGGCCCCTCTTCACCGTGCGCGATAATAAAAGCAGGCGTATTATTGGAACAAAGGCGTTCCAGCCGCTTTCTTCTGGTAATGGCAGGTAATGTTTCCAGAAATGACATTTCTTTTCGCCCGATCAATTGGACGCGTTCTGATGGATAATAATCAAAGTATCCGGCCATCTCCAGACCAGGCCTCGAGATATCGCTCATCAGGATATGCCGGTGAATCCCTTGATGTCCTGCGATCAACTCAAGCCCGAATCGATTCATAATATCTTCTACTGTTAGTTCCCCCATAAAGTTCCCCGCTTTCCAGCTGTTTTATTTCATTTGAAATGGAATTTTCACGTACTTGTCAGCCAAGCTTGCCATTCAGATTGATCAGATGTACAACTGACTGCTTTCCCAATCCTCATTTTAACATGTAGGAAAAGAAAAGAAATGGATTTCTCCTTGTCTGCTTTATGCAGGTGTCCACTTTTTCAGAAAACTGACTATATACAGGATAAAGGAGAGTGGTTGAAAATGACACTGATTGTTCTTGATGCCGGACACGGACCTGAAACACCAGGGAAACGGTCGCCTGACGGTAAGCTTCGCGAGTTCCAATTTAATTTGGCAGTTGCGGAGATGGTGGGTGTCCGCCTGACCAGAGAAGGCCTGAACGTTCGCTATGTACATGAAAACTCACGGGACGTGCTGCTGTCTGAACGCACGGCAGCAGCCAACCGAATGAAAGCGGACGCTTATGTATCGATTCACGCAAATGCCCATACGAGTGGCTGGAGCGAAGCACAGGGAATAGAAACGTATATCTATCCGGCTGCCAGTAAAAGTTCCGCAATTTTAGCAAACTTGGTTCAGCAGTCGCTCATTGCGGCTTGCAAACGGCCTGACCGCGGGGTGAAGAAAGCGAATTTCGCTGTGCTGCGGGATACGCAGATGCCTGCGATTCTTGCAGAATGCGGCTTCATGTCACATAAAACAGAGGCTGTGCTGCTTCAGAATAAAGTCTACCAGCTGCAATGTGCACGGGCACTGGCTTTCGGAATTTTAAACTGGGCTTACCAAAAGTAAAAATACCTGCACTGCCGCATTTTCAGCGGAGTGCAGGTATTTTTTATGTGTTTAGAATGGCTCCTTGCGAATGGAGTTTCACTAGTGAATGCGCAATATAGGGTAAGTGGAGAGAAAACGTTTCCCTGCGTTCCAGGCGGACGCGTTCCGGAGGGCCCGCGGTAAGCCAACTTGGAATGCAAAGATGTGCTCCTAACGCTTCGCTTTTACTCGCAAAAGCCGTTCTTCGTGACGGCTCTCGCTTCGCTCCCGCAAGTTGTCTTACCTGTCGGGCTGATCCTCCCGGAGTGGTTTTAGCCGCGGGCTTCACACGAAGTGAGTCATGCAACCGTTGCCGCAGGACGCGGCGTACTTAGGTTGCCTGGAACGAAGGTACACTGGCTGGTGTTTCAATACTTTTTATGTGAGCAGGCAGTATGAGCAGGGCATTTGAGACTTTAATAGGTGAAGTATTTCATACAATACTTATTATTCTGCAAAAACAAAGGCAATCCCCCAGAGCCGAAGCGGTTTTATGCTGCAGACTCAGTAATTCGTTCAAAACTCAACCGAATTGTAGTGGACTAAAACAGAACCTGTTTTGGATTCGCCTGAAATCTGTAAAGGAGCTTTTGTTTCATCCTCACCGGCTTTAGTGAAGCGGATTGTGCGGTGTAGGAATTGTTCCTGTTCTTCCACACGCGATACATCTTTCAGCTGCAGATCAAGCTTACCCATATTAGAGATGATCTCGCCTTTCAGACCGACTGTCGATGGGAAATACAGCTCAACTGCTCCGCTGATGGACTTGGCGTCCAGCCGCTTCGCATTCAATGCAGTCGTTGTCAGGCTGACATTGCCGTTCAGCGATTTCGCATCTGCATCGATCAGTTCACCGTCGGCATAGACACGTCCGTTCAGCGTCTCCGCTTCCAGCTTATTGCCCCGTACTTTCAATAAACGGATCATTCCGTTTGCGGTTTCCAGTTCCGCTTCATCAAACGCAATATGAGCACATTCAATTTTGCCATTCGCGGTTTTGATGCGAAGTTCATTGAAATCGATGCCTTCCACTGAGCAGCCACCGTTCAACAGACGCACGGACAGCTTTTTATATGGCTGCGCTTTAGGAATATAGAGCTTTACATTCACCTGAACCATTTTCATATCACTGCCGATACGCAATTTATTGCCGTCTTTGACGAACAGCAGTTTTTCTAGAAATTGGTTTCGTGCTTCTGTTTCAGAATCATGATTGAAATGTTTAACAGAGAATTCTGCGGTGATTTGATCATCTTCAGATGGATGAATCTCCACTTTCCCGTGGTCAATATGGATAATTACTTGTTCTATATCTTCTGCCGTCTTGGTTTCAGTATGTGTAAAGCTGACCGATTTGCTGAACGGTGCTTCGAAATCAAAGGTCTTTACGCGCTGTACAGCCGTATCCATGAATTGCATAAAACGGTCTCCTGCTGTCATGAATTCTTTGCGGATATCTTCGAAAAAGTCGTCTGCAGATGATTCGTCAGTTGTTTGGTCCGGATCTTTTGATTGATTGAAGGACTTTTTCTTCTGCGGCTCTTCAAACCAAGGCTGATCTTGTTCCATTTGGTGACCGGTCTTTGAGTCAGTGGACGTTTTTTCGTGCTGATCTGAAGTATCCGATTGTTTCCCAAGGGCTTCCAATAATCTCAATGCTTCGTCTGCTGTGATTTTACCTTCTTCAAGCAAAGTAAGTATTCGTCTGCGTTCGTTTTGCATCGTAAGACTCCTCCTCATTATGGGCGTACTTTTCTTTTCCTAACTATTTATACGGCTGTGCGCTGTAAAAGTTTCATCTATATAGGTTAAATTAATAAATAAGCATTCCATAAATTACCTAGCACCGTTGATTTCCGTTCCAGGCGGACGCTTTCTGGAGGGCCCGCGGTGAGCCAACTTGGTCGCTTCGCTCCCCTAAGTTGTCATCACCTGTCGGGCTGATCCTCCCAGAGTCGCCGCCTTGCACTCCAATCAACTGAGTAGATAGAACATAGCTTCCTTATGATGTAAAAAGTTTAATACAACTTATATAGAAATAAGATTGCACTGTACGTGTGCTTGACAGTCTATTTCATAAGCACTTTTAGATTTGTCTGTAATTGCGCAGGATAGGGAAAGTGAGAAGAGACCGTTTCCCTACGTTTCAGGCGGACGCTTTCGGGAGGGCCCTCGGTGAGCCAAGCGAACAGCGAAGGGTTCGCTTTGCCGTATTTCTGCGCTCTTTGCGGAAATTAAGGCAAACTGTGCTCATAACGCTACGCTTTTATTCGCAAAAGCCTTTCTTCGTAAAGGCTTTCGCTCCCGCAAGTTGTCTCATCCTATCGGGCTGATCCTCCCCGAGTGTTTTTAGCCGCGGGCTCACACGAAGTGAGTCATGCAACCGTTGCCGCAGGACGCGGCGTACTTAGGTTGCCTGGAACGAAGGTACACTGGCTGGTGTTTCAAAAATTTTTATGTGAGTTGCAGTATGAGCATACTATTTGAGATTATTACGATAGGTGAGGTATTTCATGCATTACTTAACCTTTATTAAATGCTCAGAACTTTGGAATCAATGCATTTGCAAGGTCGAGCAGCGAAACCACGCCAACTAAATTCACACTTAGTAAAAAAGCAGCATGAATTACATTCCCAGCACCAGCGAAGGCGCAACTGCGGGGTCAGCCGTGGCAATGAGACTGCTGGCACGCTCTTCGCCAGTAGGCTCATTGCGTAAGGCAATCCCCCAGCGCCGAAGCGGGTTCAAACTGCAAACACATACCTTATTCAAACCTCCTGCAACGTCGAGCAACGAAATCTACACATATTAAATCCACGATATTCACCAAAATTATTTCTTCCCTGTTTTTGCAATCAGCTCTTTCATACGATTACGGTCACGTTCAAGAATGGTTTTCAGGTACTTGCCTGTGTAGGATTCAGGAACTTCTGCCACTTCTTCCGGTGTTCCTGTTGCGACGATTTGCCCGCCTTTGTCTCCGCCTTCCGGGCCGATATCGATAATATAGTCAACAGTTTTGATGACGTCGAGATTATGCTCGATGACGAGAACGGTGTTACCTCCGTCTACCAGACGCTGAAGAACCTCCAGCAATTTCGCGATGTCGTGCACATGCAGGCCGGTTGTCGGTTCATCTAAAATATAGAATGACTTGCCGGTTGAACGTTTATGAAGTTCTGAAGCCAGTTTCACACGCTGCGCTTCACCGCCTGATAATGTCGTAGCCGGCTGGCCCAATTGGACGTAGCCGAGGCCAACGTCAACTATCGTCTGCAATTTACGGTGAATTTTGGGAATGTTTTCAAAGAACACGACCGCATCTTGCACAGTCATGGCCAGTACATCCGCGATGTTTTTGCCTTTGTACATCACTTCCAGTGTTTCACGGTTATAACGTTTGCCGTGACAAACTTCACAAGGTACATAGACGTCAGGCAGGAAATGCATTTCAATCTTAATGATCCCGTCACCGCGGCAGGCCTCACAACGTCCGCCTTTGACATTAAAGCTGAACCGGCCTTTTTTATAGCCGCGCACTTTCGCTTCATTGGTCATGGCGAAGACATCACGGATATCATCAAACACACCTGTATAAGTAGCCGGATTGGAACGCGGCGTGCGCCCGATCGGAGACTGATCAATGTCGATGACTTTTTCAAGCTGCTCCACACCGCTGATCTCATCAAATTTACCCGGCTTCTGTTTTGAACGGTTCAGCTTTTGTGCCAGGGACTTATGCAAAATTTCATTGACCAATGTACTTTTCCCTGATCCTGAAACACCCGTCACCGCAATAAACTGGCCAAGCGGGAAAGCGACGTCCAGGCTTTTCAGATTGTTTTCTGAGGCTCCTTTAATGACAATGCTTCTGTCCTCCCGCTGTCTGCGTTCCGTCGGCAGTGGAATGAATTTTTCCCCGCTCAAATATTTACCCGTCAATGACTTTTTATTTTTCATTACTTTGGCCGGTGTGCCGGCAGCAACGATCTCACCGCCTGCCACGCCGGCTCCCGGGCCAATATCGATCAGGTAATCCGCGGCCATCATCGTATCTTCATCATGCTCTACGACAATCAGCGTATTACCGATGTCCCGCATGCTCTGCAGCGTTGCGATCAGCCGGTCATTATCCCGCTGATGCAGTCCGATGGAAGGCTCGTCCAAAATATAAAGTACACCTGTCAGACGGGACCCGATTTGCGTTGCCAGACGGATTCTTTGCGCTTCACCGCCCGATAATGTACCTGCTGAACGGGACAGGTTCAGATAATCAAGTCCCACATTAATCAGGAAGCCGAGACGTTCCTGTATTTCTTTTAAAATCATGTCTGCAATCTGGGCATCCTTCTCAGACAGCTCCAGCCCGTCAAAAAACTTCACAGTTTCTACGATGGAACGCTCGGTAATCTGTCCGATATGCCGGCCGTTGACGAGAACCGCCAGCGACTCGGGTTTCAAGCGATAGCCAAGACATGCAGGACAGGGGTTCTCTGTCATATACTTGCCCATTTGTTCGCGGATATAATCAGAAGACGTTTCATGATAGCGGCGTTCTACATTACGCAAGACGCCTTCAAAATAAATATTGCTGTCACGTGTGCTGCCGAACTCATTGGTATAGCGGAAATGAATCTTTTCTTTCGTTGATCCCTTCAGCAGTTTCTCTATATCTGAATCTGCCAGTTCGCCCGCCGGAACATTCATGTCAA
The DNA here is from genome assembly GCF_023707945.1 of Sporosarcina sp. NCCP-2331. Lineage (NCBI taxonomy): Bacteria > Bacillati > Bacillota > Bacilli > Caryophanales > Caryophanaceae > Sporosarcina > Sporosarcina sp. NCCP-2331. The sequence continues at coordinate 3,164 of NZ_BRCD01000011.1, read as the reverse complement.
TATGGTAATGCTTTGCCACCGTCTTAAGCAGCTCCGGATAGTATTGCGAACTTGTCGGCTCCCAAGGCGCGATGGCGTGCTCCTTTAAAGTCAGATCTTTATTCGGTATCACCAGATCAGGATCTACTTCCAATTTCATTCCGAGACCGTCACACTCCGGACAGGCACCGAATGGACTGTTGAATGAAAACATTCTCGGTTCAAGTTCGCCGATGGAGAATCCGCAAATCGGGCAGGCGTGATGTTCACTGAAGAACAGTTCTTCCTCTCCAATAACATCTACGATCACATTGCCGTCCGCTAGACGCAGTGCTGATTCCAACGAGTCACTGAGACGGGTCTCTACGCCCTCTTTCATGACAATTCGGTCGATGACAATTTCGATCGTATGCTTTTTATTTTTATTCAAATCAATATTATCGTCGAGGTCCATTGTTTCCCCATTGACACGGACCCGGACGTAGCCTTGTTTCTTAATATCTTCTATTAACTTTGCGTGGGTGCCTTTTCGTTCCGAAATAATGGGAGCCAGCACTTGAATGCGGGTCCGTTCCGGCAGTTCTATAATTCTGTCCACCATTTGTTCAACCGTCTGCGTGGAAATTTCTGTTCCGTGCAGCGGGCAAACCGGCTTCCCTACTCTGGCGTACAGTAAACGCAAGTAGTCATAGATTTCCGTGACGGTGCCTACCGTTGAACGCGGATTTTTACTCGTCGTCTTCTGATCAATTGAAATAGCCGGTGACAGCCCTTCAATGGAATCCACATCCGGTTTATCCATCTGTCCGAGGAACTGCCGCGCATAGGAAGATAATGATTCTACATACCTTCGCTGTCCTTCCGCATAGATCGTATCAAACGCAAGTGAGGACTTGCCCGAGCCTGACAAACCGGTAATGACAACCAGCTGATCTCTCGGAATTTTGACGGTAATATCTTTCAGGTTGTGGGCTCTCGCTCCCTGTATCACAAGTTCTTTATTTTTCATCCAGATTCTACCTTTCTGCCTTCAGTTCTATCAGCGTGTCGCGCAGCTCAGCAGCTCTTTCGAAGTCCAGCGCTTTCGCCGCATCTTTCATTTCTTTTTCTACTTTGACGATCAGCAGGCCTTTCTCGTCTTTCGACAATTTCTTTCCTTCCGTAATACGCTGCAAATAGGATTCCGTTTCTTCCGCCACCTGAGTCGCGCGGATTGCCTCACGAATCGGTTTTATAATTGTTTTCGGAGTCACTCCATGTTCCAGGTTATACGCCATCTGAATTTCACGGCGGCGTTCGGTTTCACTGATTGCTTTTGCCATGGAATCGGTCATTCTGTCCGCATACATGATGACACGTCCCTCAGAGTTCCGCGCTGAACGCCCGATCGTCTGGATCAGTGCGCGCTCTGAACGCAGGAAGCCTTCTTTATCCGCATCCAAAATAGCCACCAATGAAACTTCCGGTATATCGATTCCTTCCCGCAGCAAGTTGATGCCGATCAGGACATCGTACGTTCCGATTCGCAGATCACGAATAATTTCTGTACGTTCCAGTGTCTTGACCTCCGAATGAAGATACTGGACTTTGATTCCGATATCTTTCAGGTAATCCGTCAGATCTTCCGACATCTTCTTCGTCAGCGTCGTGATGAGCACCCGTTCATTACGCTCGATACGCAACTGAATTTCATCCAATAAATCGTCAATCTGCCCTTCGATCGGTCTCACTTCGATCACTGGATCCAAAAGACCTGTCGGACGAATGATCTGTTCCACCATTTTATCTGTATGTTCAATCTCATAAGGACCCGGCGTTGCAGATATATACATCGCCTGGCTAATATGTTTCTCAAATTCCTCAAACATCAGCGGGCGGTTGTCAAGCGCAGAAGGCAGGCGGAAACCATGTTCCACAAGTACTTTCTTGCGGGCCTGGTCACCATTATACATTCCGCGGATCTGAGGAAGGGAAACGTGGCTTTCATCCACCACGATCAAGAAATCATCAGGGAAATAATCGAGCAGCGTGTAAGGTGTTGCGCCTGCTTCACGCAGTGTCAAATGCCTGGAATAGTTTTCGATTCCTGAACAGAAACCCATTTCCCGCATCATTTCTAAATCATAGTTCGTACGCTGTTCCAGTCGCTGAGCTTCGAGCAGCTTATCATTTTCACGGAGATATTTCAGCTGTTCCGCCAGCTCTATTTCAATATTATCAATTGCCTTCAATAATTTTTCTTCCCGTGTAACGAAGTGGGAACCCGGGAAGATTGCGACATGTTCCCGGTCGCCTATCACTTCACCTGTCAGGGCATCGACTTCACGAATCCGCTCAATTTCGTCCCCGAAGAATTCCAGACGGATACAGCGCTCATCGCGTGCCACCGGAAATACTTCCACGACATCGCCTCTGACGCGGAACGTTCCCCGTGTAAAGTTGATATCATTCCGTTCATACTGGATATCCACCAGTTTGCGCAGCAGTTCATTCCGGGGAATTTCCATACCGGTTCTGATTGAGTAAACCATCTCATTGTATTCTTCCGGCGATCCCAATCCGTAAATACAGGAAACAGAGGCCACAATCAGCACATCATTACGCTCGAACAAGGAACTGGTTGCGGAGTGGCGCAGCTTATCGATTTCATCATTGATGGAAGAATCTTTCTCAATATAAGTATCCGTCTGCGGCACATAGGCTTCCGGCTGATAAAAATCATAGAAACTGACAAAGTACTCTACTGCATTATCTGGAAAGAACTCTTTAAATTCGCTATATAATTGACCGGCCAATGTTTTATTATGGGCAATGACCAGTGTAGGTTTATTTATTTCAGTCAGGACATTCGAAACGGTGAACGTTTTGCCTGTTCCTGTGGCACCTAATAAAGTTTGATGCTTTTTTCCTTCTTTCAGGCCGCCGACAAGACTTGCGATCGCGGATGGCTGATCTCCCTGCGGTGTATAAGGCGCCTGTAATTGAAAAGTTTCATTCACACAATTCCACTCCTATTCCTAAATAGATCGTCCTTCTATTTTACCACAGGATGCAGTTTTTCAAAAGAATTAACGAACGTACGTTTTAAACGGACTATGTTATGTATAGTACTTTACCCTTTCAGAAGTTAAAGAAACTCCAGCCATGCGCACATATAAAAAAGACACTAAACAGAATATCTGCAT